>JAUIEE010000243.1 GCA_030428965.1 bacterium
CACTGATAATTCGGCCTGAGCGTGTGCAGCAGAACGGCGCTGCCATAGTGCAGGCCACCGACCGCAAAGCTCTGGTCGTTCGGATCGACCCCCTCGCTCAGCACCATGTTGGTCGCGGAATTGACGGTCAGGGTGCGGGTGGGGACACCCCCGTAGAAAGCACTTGCAGGAAGAGTGCCTGCAGCCTGCGAGATATCCCCCCAGTCCGCCATCGGGACACCTCCTCCCCCTCCAGGATCCTCAGGCCTCCTAGTGGCTTCGCAGGTAATCGCGTTCCCGATGCTGAAGACGTCACCATCCGAGAGCAGGAAGGTCCGGGGGTACTGGTGCCACTCGGTGCGACGCGGAACGAGCGGCCCTGTCAAGCTGTGTGACGGGGTGACCCGATACCAGTCTCCCCCCAAGGAGGGGAGCGTCCACACCTGCTGGTAACGATCGCAGGTTTGAGTGATGTTCCTATCCGTCCCCCCTACTGCGAACGGATAGAAGCTCTGGGTTCCCCCGTCGTACAGAGTGATCACGCTCGGGTACCAGACCGGGTCCTTCTCGTCGTTGCCGGGGCCGAAGCCGACGAGGTCCTCGGGAGCATCCGACCACTTGTAGGACGTGGGAGGTGATTCGGCCACGCTCGGGTCGAACCACATGGCCTTCTCGCTGGCGCAGGGAGCCTGGCCACACCCCGTGGCCGCGTAGTCGTCTCCCCCAACGATCATGTACTTGGGCTTCTTCCCATCGTTGTCATCGAGCACCCAGTAGTGCCCCGCACAGAAAGGTCCGTAGCGATTGCCGCCCGAGCCCAGTCCGGCAAACTCGGCGGATCCCACGACCGAGGCGACATCGGGATCGACGATGAAACTGGTGTAGTCAGGATTCAGGCTGGGATCGTCACAGCGTGTGAAGACAAGCAGATTGCCCGCATGCTCGCCCGTAGGAATGAGGGCGGCATGCCCGATTTCGTCCGGACCGCATGCCCCGGCGGATACGCAGTTTGCTGGCGTAGGAGAGCAAAGCGAATCATCACAACTGATGCACAGTTCTTGAGGCGGCCCCCACAACCCCACACACTCTGGCGCCGTCGTAGGTGGATTGCAGTTCACGGCACCGCCACCGCCGCCGGAGACCTGAGCGTTGGGCAATCCGACCAAGGCAACGAAACCAGCAAGGAGACAGACGGAACGATTGCGAGCGTGCATCTTCCCTCCCAGGAACAAGTAAGACGAAGTATCTAGGTATTCGACAAGGTCTCCCGAGCCCACCACGAGCCACCTATTCTGTCAAGACGCCCCCCTGAAGAACGAAGCGCCAAGCGTCCCGGAGAGGAGCTGACCGTTGTCCAAGGCTCAGCCGCCCCCAGCCACTTCCGTCTGGCTTCAGCTGCCGCTCGATCCGCGTTGCAGCGGATCCAGGGCAAACGAGCCGAGCGCGAGAGATCGCACTGCGCGTTCGGATGGAACCCTGCGAGAGCGAGCCATGTCGTCTTCGACTCAGTACCTCGCTGGACAGGCCGATCTTGCGGCGCAAGCAACGCACCGGACGCCACGCAGGCATGGGGACGCGTCTCGCTTCAGCGCTCGGCTATCGCGTCCGACCGAGAACTGGCCGCCTGCCTACTCCCCCGCCGCTTCCATCGCCTTGCGCAAGCTCAGCGGTCGCATGTCGGTCCACACCTTCTGGACCCACTCCAGGCACTCGGCCTTCTTGCCTTCCATGCCGGCTTCGCTCCAGCCGGCCGGGAGGTCGCGGTCGGCGGGCCAGATGGAGTACTGCTCTTCGTGGTTCTTGACGACCTTGTAGGTCGTCTCCTCGTCGTCGTCTTCGAACATGGCGTGATTCTAACTGGGGACCGGGGGAGTTGGGGAAGCAGAGGCGCAGATCGCCTCTTGATCGAGCCCGCGCAGGGGACGCAGCAGCACGGCCCCACAGGCCACGAGCACGCTGGCGAGACCACAGGCCACGAGGATCAGGGCCATGCCCCGCCCGGGGCCGGTCCCGATCCAGACGCCGAGCGTCCCTGCCCAGGCGCCGCCCTCGGCCATCGCCGGCTCGAAGACGGCGTCCGCCAGCGGGCCGGCGGCGAGGGAGGCCAGGGGCACGATGGACATGGCGATGGCCGAGCGGGTCGCGAAGACGCGCCCCTGGATCTCGGGCGCCACCTTGCGCTGCCAGACCACCTGGCTCGAGCCAGCGGTCAGGGGCAGGAAGAAGAAGAACGTCGCGGCGATCGCGGCCAGGGCCGCAATCGACGTGGTGAAACCGGCGGCGAGGATGGCCACTCCGCCGAGGGCCGCGAAGAAGGCGGCGCCCTGGGCCGGGCGGCGCGGTCCGCCCGAGACGGTCATGGCCAGGCTGCCCGCGACGAGTCCCAGTCCGCCAACGCCGACGATCGTTCCCAGGGCCGAGGCCGTCGAGAAGCTCAGCACGAAGGGCGTGAACAGCACCGTCGCCAGCTCCGAGAAGAAGTTGATCAGCGCGAACATCAGGAGCAGCGACAGGAGACCGGGGTTGGCGAAGATCGTGCGCCATCCCAGGGCGAGGTCCCCCAGGTAGTCGCGCTCCCTCTTCGGGCGCTCGGGCGGAGCGGGGATGCGGGCTGCGAGGAGCGTACCCAGGGAAACGAGGAAGGTGGCGAAATCGATCGCCGTGATCCCCGCCAGTCCGATGGCGGCGATCAGTCCTCCGGCCAAGAGCGGCGCCGCCACGTGGGAGATGGCCTGGGCCAGCTGGGTCATGCCGCTGGCGCGCCCGAGCTCGGCGCGCTCCACGAGCAGCGTCACCGTGGCGGCATAGGTGGGCCACTGCACCGCCCCGGCGCTCGCGATGACGAAGATGACCGCGCAGGCGTTCCACAGGGACAGGTTTCCCGACCCGGCCAGGAGGCCCGTTGCCGCCGTACCCAGGGCCGCGGCGACGTCGCACAGGACGAGCAGCCGCTTGCGCGGGAAGCGATCGAGCAAGGGACCGACGAAGGGCAGCAGCAAGACGGCCGGCAGCGTGGCGCAGAACATGACCAGCGCGTACTGGGTCGTGGAGGAGGTCTCCTGGAACACCCAGACCCCCAGAGCAAAGGCCGTCAGGGCCGAGCCCACGAGGGACACGCTTTGCCCGGCCCAGACCAGGAGGAAAGCGCGGGAGTGGCGCAGGAACTCGTGCAAGGCTCTAGGCTCCCCTCCCCGATGGAGCCGAAGCTCCGGACAGTTGCCGCAGGGCGCGACCGATGCGGGCGATGCCCTCTTCGATCACGTCGGGGCGCGGGTAGCTGAAATTGAGCCGCAGGGTCGAGTGCGGGCGGTCTCCTTCGGTCGGTGCGAAGGCTTGCCCCGGGAGAAAGGCTACACGTTCGCGCTCCAGCGCCAGTTGGAAGAGCCTCTTCGAATCGATCCCGTCCTGGAGCTCCACCCACACGAAGAAGCCCGCTTCGGGACGGGACCAGCGTGAGCCCTCGGGAAACTCCCGGGCCAGGGCGTCGAGCAGCACGTCCCGGCGTTCCGCGTAGGCCTGGCGCAGGGTGTTCACGTGGTCGTCGAAACCGCCGCTCTCCACGAAGCCGGCCACCGCCCGCTGGCCGAGGGTGGCCGTGTTGATGTCGCTGCCTTCCTTGAGCGAGGCCAGGGACTGCAGGAAGCGCTCCGGAACGACGACCCAGCCCGTGCGCAGCGCCGGGGCCAGGGTCTTGGAGAACGAGCCGACGTAGATCACCCAGTCCTCTTCGAGGCCCCGCAGGGCGGGCAGTGGATCGGGGCCGTAGGAGATCATCCCGTAGGCGTCGTCTTCGAGGATGCAGAAGCCGTGCTCGCGCGCGAGGCCGACGAGCCTCCGGCGCTTCTCCAAGCTCAAGGACGCCCCCACCGGGTTGTGGCCGTCGGACATGGCGTAGCACAGGCGCGGGCACTCTCCTTCGGCCAGGAGCCGTTCGAGGGCGTCGAGGTCCATGCCGGTCTCGGCGTGGGTCGGCACGGTCACGACGCGCGGCTGGCGGCAGGCGATCGCCTGGTGGAAGCCGGTGTAGCTGTAGCTCTCGGTCACCACCAGCGAAGAGGGATCCAGGACGAGCCGGGCAACGAGGGACATGCCCTGCTGGGCGCCGGTGGTCAGGAAGACCTGCTCCGGGGTGCAGCTCACGCCGCGGCGTTGCATGAGTCCCACCACGAATTCCCGCAGGCCTTCGCTGGAAGGGCCGTACTGCAAGGCGCGCGGGTCGCGCAAAAGACTGCGCTCGATCACGCTACCGAGGGCGGCCGTGGGAAACAGGTCCGGCGCCGGGAGACCCAGGGCCAGGGAGATCACGTCGGGGCTGGCCGTCGCCACCAGCATGTCCTGCAGAGCGGACGGGTGCATCGCGGCGGTCCAGGAGGCCAGCTCAAGGAGGTTTCGCTCTTCCATCGTCGTTCCTACAGGTTGCCCCGGGCCGCCTGGACACGCTCGACCGCTTCGAACAGGGCGCGCACGTTGCCGCCGCCGAAACCGCGGGCCCCCCTGCGCTGGATCACCTCGAGAAAGCCCGTGGGGCGTCCGGTCACAGGTCGCGTGAAGACCTGCAAGAGGTAGCCGTGGGGATCGCGGTCCACGACGACGTTGAGACGGCGCAGCACCTCGATGTCCTCGCGGATCGTGCCGACGCGCCCGGGCAGAGCGTCGTAGTAGGGATCGGGGGTCTCGAGGAAGTCGACCCCGCCCCCACGTTGGAGGGCTTCGACCTGGGCCACGATGTCGTCCGAGAGGAAGGCCAGGTGCTGGGCCCCCGCTCCGCCGTGGTACTCGAGGAACTCGTCGATCTGGGACTTGCCCTGGTGGGAGGCGGGCTCCATCAGGGGCAGCTTGACGACACCGTTCGCGCTGCCCACCACCTTGGAGTTCATGGCGCTCTGCTCGGTGACGATGTCCTCGTGGTGCACCTCGCCGAAGCCGAAGGCTCGCTCGTAGAAGTCCACCCAGCGATCCAGACTGCCCGACTCGACGCAGCAGGCGACGTGGTCCACGGCGACCAGGTGGGTCGCGGAGAGCTCCCCCGTGGGACGCCAGGGGCAAAAACCGGGCAGGAACGCGCCGCGGTAGAAACCGCGCTCCACCAGGGTGTGCACCGTGTTTCCGAAGGTACCCACCGACGCGCAGCGCACGCTGCCGTGGGCGTCTTCCAGGACGTGGGGCTCGGCGATCGGTTCGGCGCCGGCCTCCAGGCAGCGCTCGAAGGCGACCTGCGCATCCTCCACGGTCAGGGCGATGTCGCGGATGGCGTCCCCGTGCTGCCGCACGTGCCGGGCGATGTCTCCCCGCGGCGACAGGGGGTTGGTGAAGACCAGGCGGATCTTGCCCTGCTGGACGCAGTAGGAATGGCGGTCGCGCCTGCCCGTCTCGAGCCCGGCCTGGGCGTAGGGGCGAAAGCCCAGGGCGTGGGTGAAGAAGTACGCCGTGGCGTGGGCGTTTCCGACGTAGGACTCGATGTGGTCGAAACCTTGGATCATGACTTGAAGCTCACAGGACGCCGCTCTCCTGCGGGGCAGCGCTCTCGAGGAGACCCGCGATGACGCGCGCCCCTTCACCGGTCAGGATGGACTCGTGGGACCCGGGGACCCACTCGAGATGGATGCGCCCCTGCACGACCTGGGACCAACCCATGCGCGCGTCCAGCGAACGGCCGGCCACCGATTCGCTGCCGCGCACGAGCAGCACGTCCCCCGCGTAGGGCCGGGGACGGAAGGCGAGGGTCGATCGGATGCGCTCGGCGATGGCGCCGCGCCAGGCGTCGAGCTCCCGGGAAGAGAGTCCCTCGGGCAGGGCTTCCTTCGACGGCATCCAGGAGGCGAGCTGGGACTCGGGGGACGGCGCGCCTTCAGGATCCGCGCCGGGACAGGGAATGTCCAGGAGGACCAGCATCTGCACGGGGCGCCCCCTGGCTTGCAGGCGACGGGCCACCTCGAGCGCCACCAGCCCCCCGTGGGACCAGCCCAGAAGGCGCAGCGGTCCGTCGGGCAGCGTCCGCTCGAGGGAACGCAGGTGCAGCGCCGCGAGATCTTCCGCCTGGGCGGGGAGGTTCGTGCCCACCGAAGGGGCGACCCACACATCCACGTCCTCGCGCAGGGAACGGGCCAGCTCGGCGAAGTCGGAAACACCGCCGGCCACCGCGGGGAACAGCACGAGGGGCGAGCCCTCCGTGCCCGAACGCAAGCGCACGAGCTCGGCGCCGGGGAAGGGCTGCAGGACGGTGGCACCCGTCGCCACGACCCGCGCAAGATCCTCGAACACGGGCGTCTGGAAGAGAGCGGCCACGGGCAGCTCGACCTCGAGCTCGCGGCGCACCGCGGCCACGAGCCGGATGGCCAGGAGCGAGTTGCCGCCGGCCTCGAAGAAGCCTTCGCGGACGTCCACGGACTCGAGCTCGAGGATCGCCAGCCACAGGGGCGCAAGGGCGCGCTCCGCCTCGTCCCGGGGCCCCGTGCGCTCCCCCCGTGCCTCCAGCGTGCGCGGCTCGGGCAGGGAGCGACGATCCAGCTTGCCGCTCGGGTGCCTGGGCATCGCGTCCAGGCGCACGACGACCTGGGGCACCATGTACTCGGGCAACTCGCGCCGCAAGAGAGCACGCACGTCTTCCCCCTCCACCGCGGCTCCCGGAGCCGCGACGAAGTGGGCCACCAGCGTCGCCGCGGTCCCGCTGCGTTGCACCGTGACGATTCCCTCGTCCACATTGGCCAGGCGAGCCATGGCCTGCTCCACCTCCCCGAGCTCGACGCGGTAGCCTCGCAGCTTCACCTGGTGATCCCGTCGTCCGACGAAGACGAGTCGGCCGTCGGCCAGGCGTCGAGCGAGGTCCCCCGTGCGGTACATGCGCGCACCGGGCTGGCCCGAGAAAGGATCGGGGACGAAGACCCCGGCCGTCTGACCGCCGCGGCGCGCGTAGCCCCGTGCGAGCAAGGGGCCGGCAATGTAGAGGTCCCCCACCGCTCCCACCGGGACGGGATGCAAGCCCCGATCCAAGAGGAGCATCTTCGTGTTCTCCGAAGGCACGCCGATCGGGACCAGCCCCCGTGCGCACTCTTCGATCCGCACGTCCTCGAAGGCCGCCGTGATCACGGTCTCGGTCGGTCCGTAGGCGTTGGTCAGGGCAAAATCAGCGGGAGCGTGCCCCAGGAACGCCGCCAGGCGTACGCCCTGGGGTCCCTCGCCCCCGGTCAGGAAGCGGCGCATCGGGCTCGGGACGCTGCGCCCGGAGCGCTCCAGCTCGAGGGACACCTCGTGGAAGAAACCCACCGGCGCGTGGGCCACGTGGATGCCCTCGCGCTCGCAGCGATCCAGGAAGTCGGACGGCGTATCGCCGCGGGGATCGGGGTGCACGACCAGGGTGGCGCCGCGCGCGAGCGTCGGCAGGATCTCGTGCAACGAACCGTCGAAGGTGAACGAGAAGAAGGCCAGGGCACGTTCGCCGGGCTCGAGCTCCAGGAAGCGAGCCACCCCCGCGGCGCGCGCCACGAGCGCTCGGTGCTCCACGACCGATCCCTTGGGTTCTCCGGTCGAGCCCGAAGTGAAGATCACGTAGGCCGCCTGTCGCGGATCGACCTGGTTCTGCAGCGCCCGGGGATCCTCTGCTTCGAGGCCGTGGCCTTCCAGCGGGCCGCGGCGTCGTTGTTGCCGCTCGGTGACGGCTCGATGTGGTGGTTCGGGGGCTTCACGAGCTTCAGCACCAACACCCAGATCTGCGGCAGCGCGGCGACGTGCCTCCAATCCGGCACGCG
>JAUIEE010000244.1 GCA_030428965.1 bacterium
GGAGGGTGAGATCGCGGTGGAGCCCGGCGCGAACGTCTCCTCGTCGCCGAACTCGATCACCAGCCCGTCCTTGGCGTTGGCGAAGTCGATCTCCTCGTGAGCATCGGTCTTCTTCTGGCCCATTTCGGCCAGGTTCTCCGAGAGCTCCTCGGCCGGACGGGCGTGGGGCTGCAGGGAGCCGCGCTGCAGGTCGCGGGCGGCGATGATGTCCTGTTCGGGGGTCTCGGGCAGAACCATGCCCTTGTTCTTGACGAGGCCGCTCTTGCCGGAGAGCAGCGAGTCGATCTTCTCGACCTCCTCCACGTTCATGCTCGAGAACGTCATCAGGAGCACGAAGAAGGTCACGAGCAGCGAGATCATGTCGGTGAAGGTCACGACCCATTCGGGTGCTCCCTTCGGCCCGGACGGCTCCTCTCTCTTCTTGTCCTTCTTCCCCATGGGCCTAGCCCTCCATCGCGGCGCGGGCGGCCGGGGCCACGAAGCTCTTCAGCTTCTCCTTGATCAGCTGCGGGCCCTCGCCGGATTGCACGGCGACGATGCCTTCGATCATGAGCTCGCGCAGGAGAGCCTCTTCCTGGGCGCGCACCTCGAGCTTGCCCGCCAGGGGAATGAAGACCATGTTGGCCGCCATGGCGCCGTAGAGCGTGGTCAAGAGCGCCGTGGCCATACCGCCACCGATCTTGGACGGATCGGAGAGGTTCTGGAGCATCTGCACCAGACCCACCAGGGTTCCGATCATGCCGAAGGCCGGGGCGAACGAACCCAGCGCGTCGAGCATCTTCTTGCCCATGTTGTGACGCTGGCGCTGCCACTCCGCCTCCAGGTCCATGATGTCGCGCACGGTCTCGGCGGGGAAGCCGTCGATCACGAGCTGAATGCCCTTGGCGAAGAACGCGTCGTCGACTTCCTTGAGCTTGCCCTCGAGGGCCAACAGGCCTTCCTTGCGGGCCAGGTTGGCGTACTCGATGATGCGATCGATCTCCTCGGCCGGCGTCGGCAACTTGAAGAGATAGGTACGCAGGATGACCTTGATCAGCCCCTTGATGACGTCCAAGGGGAAGTTCATCAGCGTCACCGCGATCGTCCCACCGCCCACGATCATGAGCGATCCGACGTGGATGAAGATGGCCAGGCCTCCCGGGCCCGATGCCATGGCGAACAGCACCAGGCCGAAGCCCAGCAGCGTGCCGATGACTGTGGTGATATCCATGCGGGGACAGGTAGCGCACCCGATGGGGCAGGCACGCTATTCTGCGATCCTTATCGGCCGGTCCCCGGAGAGGCTTGATGGGCCTCTAGCGCCTCTGGGAGGCTATTTCGAGTCGCGGGCGGAAGCCGTGGAGTAGGCGTCCACGTACTCCTTCCAGCGTGTCCCCTGGCCCGTGTTCTTGAGCTCCGCCAGCAGGGCGGCGGCACCGGCCGAGTCGAGCTGGGCCAGGATACGGGCGGCGTCTTCGGGCTCGTACTCGGAAAGAAGTTCCGCAGCCTGTCCGGGCTCCAGCTCGGCGATGACGCTCGCCACCTGGATCCAGCGCTGGGTCTCTCGTTCCTCGATCGCACCTTCGTCCCGGGCGATCTCCAGCTCACGCAGGGTCAGGCGAGCCTCGAATTCCTCCAGGCCCTTGCGCAGGCGATCCAGGCTCTCGAAGCGCTCGGCCAGCAGAGCCTGCTCCTCCTCCAGGGCCTTCTCGCGGCCCTCGAGGTCGTTCTCCCAGGTCTCCAGCTCGTAGTCCTTGGCCTTCAGCTCGTCCGCGAGCCCGCGCAGCTCGTCGGGAGAGTAAGGCGAGGGCAGGGTCCAGGCCCCGAGCACGCCCAGGGTCGATCCCAGCACCTCTTCGTCGCTACGGCGCGGGCGCGCCCGCTCTTGCGGTTCCGATCCACCAGCTTCGCTCTCCTCGCTCTGTTCTGTGGGGTCCGGCAGCAAGGAGCCCACGACGGGGACGTCGTGCAGGGCGGTGCCCGATTGGACGGCGAAGGCCAGGAAGCACACCGCAAAGAGCGAAGTGCCTCCGAGGACCATGGCGGCGATCTCGATGATTCTGTTCACGTTCGGGGGAAGTCCCGTCGGGGAGGACGGGGACACGACCTCAACTCAGATCGGCATCCCATGGAGGTCCCCTGAAGGGGAACGAGCTCGAAGGCGGAGTTTCTTTCCTCCCCAGCCATCGCTCTCGCGCGCGCTCGTCCATCTCCTGGGTCTCTTCCCGTTCCAGGGAATCCCGGTGCTCCTTGCGCTGGATGGCTTCGAGCTTCTCCAGGGCCTTCTCGTCTCGGTTGCGCTCCTGCCAGGCCTCCAGCAGTCGCTCGGACTGGCCCCGGAGGGTCAACAGCTGCTCCTCGCGCTGGGCCAGGGAACGCCGCATGCCCTCGAGCAGCTGCCATTCGATCAGGCGCTGCCTGGCCTCGGGCCCGCTGGCGATCGGCGCGCCCAGGCTCGACTGCGCCCTCAGGGCCTCTTGCCTGCCCCGCCTCACCTGGTCCTCGGCTCGGCGGCTGCGATCCTCGGCGGCGGCCCACGTGGCCCGTGCGACCTGTTCCTCGATCTTGCGCACGCGCAAGAGGCGCGCCATCCGGAACTCGAAGCGACGCTTCACGGCGTGGGCTGGGAGAGTACGGCGTTCAACAGGGCCCGGGTTTCTTCCAGGCTGGAGCTGTCCCCTCGCCCCTGACGCAGGAAGGCGTCCACGAAGGGCAAGAGTGCCAGGGCGCGGTCGAGCTCCGGGTTCGTGCCGGCTCGGTAGGCGCCGATCTCGACCAGGTCCTTGCCGTCGGCGTAGTTGGCGCACAGCTCACGGATCTGAGCGGCGTGCTCCAGGTGTTCCGCCGGAACGACGTCTGGCATGAGGCGCGACAGGCTCCCCAGGACGTCGATGGCGGGGAAGTGCCCGCGCTGGGCGAGCTCGCGCGAGAGCAACAGGTGTCCGTCCAAGAGTCCCCGCAGGGTGTCGGCCACCGGCTCGTGGGGGTCGTCTCCGTCCAGGAGAACCGTCAGGATGCCCGTGATGCTGCCCTTCCGGGTGCGGCCCATGCGTTCGATCAGCTTGGGCACCGTCGCAAAGAAGCTGGGCGGCAGGCCGCGCACCGTGGGCGGCTCTCCGGCGGCGAGTCCGATTTCGCGGCACGCGGCCGCAAAGCGCGTGACCGAATCCATGACGAACAGCACGTTGAGTCCGCGGTCGCGGAAGTACTCCGCGGCGGTCACGGCGACGAAGGGCGCCATGAAACGTTCGATCGGAGGGCGATCCGAGGTGGCCACGACCACGAACGACTGCCTGCAGCGCTCCTCGCCCAGGACCTCGTCGAGGAAGCCCTGAACCTCGCGCCCGCGTTCTCCGACCAGGCACACCACCACCACGTCGGCGTCCGTGCCGCGCGTGACCTGCCCCAGAAGGGTCGACTTGCCCACGCCCGAGCCCGAGAAGATGCCGATCCTCTGGCCGCGGCCGAGGGTCAAGAGACCGTCGATGGCGCGGACCCCCGTTTGCAGCGGCTCGCGGATGATGGGGCGCTCGAGCGGCTCGGGAGCGGGGCCCTTGACCCGGCGCTCGTGCATGGTGGCTTCGAATGGAGCCTTGGCGTCCAGAGGCTGGCAGAAGCCGTCGACCACGCGGCCGAGCAGCTCGTCGCCAACGGGGACGGTGAACGGGCGCGAGAGGGCCGTGACCACCTGCTTGGGAGCGATGCCCTCCAGATCTCCGTGCGGCATCAGAAGGGTGGAAGATCCGCGGAAGCCGACGACTTCGGCCACGATCGGGCCGTGGTGACCGCGGTCGATGCGGCACAGCTCCCCCATGGCCGCCGGGACGCCGGCAGCTTCGACCAGCACGCCCGAGACGACGTCCACCCGACCGCGCCAGCGGGCGAGCTCGGTGTCTCGGATCGCTCGGCGGCAGCGTTCCAGGTCGAGAGTACGCACTAGCTCCCCCCGGCGTCCTCGAGCAAGCGCTCCACGATCATCTCCAAGCCGCCATCGATCTCGCGCACCAAGAGCCCAGCGCGGGTCTCGAGATGCACGTCCCCGCGGGGAACGTCGGGGTCGGCCAGCACCTCGGTGCCGGAACGGAAGGCGACGCCCTCGAGCAGAGCGACGTCGTCGGGGTTCAGGTGGACCAGGCAGCGCGATCGGTCGCCCGATCCGCTGCGGAGCGCGTCGCGCACGATGCCCTCGAGGTCGTAGCGCCCGTTGGGAATCTCGACCCGCAGCAGGGCGCGGACGATGTCGCGCGCCAGCTCGACGGCCAGGGGAGCCGAGGCTTCGATCCACTCTTCCCGCTGGGCTTCGAGCTTCTGGGCCGCCTGCTCCAGCGTACCGAGGGCCTCGTCACGGGCCTTGGAGACGCCGGCCCGCAGACCCTCCTGGTAAGCCTGCTCACGCACGCTGGTCAGGAGCATCTCGAGGGACTCCTCCCGGCTGGCCGCATGCAGGATGCGCACGTCGGCCACCGCCTGGGATCCGACCCGAATGGGGCTAGCTGACAAGCTCTTCCCCCGAACGTGTGGGCTGGAACTCGCCGGCCTCGATCAGGCCGCGGATGTTCTTCATGATCTCGTCCCGGGCGGCCTTCACTTCCGACATGGGCAGTGCGCCGGCCAGCTCGCGCTCGTCCGCGACCATCTGACGCACGCGTGTGGAGAGGTTGTTGAGGACGTTCTCCTCGACCTCGGCCGAGCAGGCCTTCAAGGCGATCGAGAGGGTCTTCGTGTCGACCGTACCGAGGATCTTCTGCATGGAACGCTTGTCGATATCGGCGATGTCGTTCCAGGTGAACATGTACTCGCGCAGCTCGTCGGCCGCGTCTTGATCCTCCTCGGCCAGGCCCTCGATGACGCCCTTCTCAAGGGTCGGGGAAGAGAACTTCAGCACCTCGGCGATCGAGCGCAGGCGGCCGGAAGCGTCGGGGCCTTCCCCGTCCTCCTGGGCCTGGGCCATCCGCTCGGCCAGGTTGTGGGCGATGGCCACCAGGACGCTCTGTCCGGGCGGATCGAGGGTGGCCATGCGGGTGATGGCGTCCAGGGCCGCTTCGTCCTCGAAGGTCTTGAGGACGTCGGCCGACTGCTGCGGATCCAGGAACGAGAGCACCAGGGCGACGACGGCCGGGGACTCTTCCCTCAAGACGCGGGAGATGACGCTGGCGGCAAAGGGCTCGATGTCGGAGAAGGGCCGGGCCTTGCGACGGCGGTCCTGAATCTCATGGATCACGGCCTTGGAGCGTTCGTGCCCGATCGACTCGGCCAGGATGCCGGCCAGCTCGCCCTCTTCACAGGAGCGCACCTTGCGGCGGCCGTTGATCTCGACCGCCAGGTCGCGCATCAGGTCGTCGATGGCTTCGGGATCGGCGAGGCGCGGGTCGAGGTCGACCATGGCCTGGGCAACCTCGGTCACGACGTCGTCGCTGAGCGTGCTCAGCACGCTCTTGGCCACGTCGGGTTCCAGGCTGAGCAGCAGGGCGGCCACCCTTTGACGGCCGCCCACTTCGCCTTGCCCGCTCACTTGGAGCCCACCTTTTGCTCGTGTCGCGCCCAGGACGAGAGGATGTCGCCCACCTTCTGGGGATCGGACTTGAGGAGCTCATCGATCTGGGCCCGGGCGAGCATCTCCGGATCGAGCCCGTCTTCGGCCTTGGCGGTGGCGCTGCCCGCCGGCTGGATCTCATCGCCCGTGGGTTTCGAGCGCTTCAGGCTGCGCAGGAGCAGCACGAGGAACACGAGGGACGTCAGGATCTCGACGCCGCGCTCGAGCAGCTTCTCGATCAGGGGATTGGGTTCGCTGACCTCTTCGGCCGGGGCCTCTCCACCCTCTTCGACGGCCTCCTCGGCCTCGGGCTCGCTGGCGAAGGCGATGCGGATCGACTTGAAGTCGTCACGCCGATCGATCGAGTCGTAGCCGACCGCGGCCTTGATGGCCTCTTCCAACTCCGGAATGCGCTCCTCCTCGAGGCTCTGGTCGAAGAAGGCCGCGATCGTCAGCCGCTTCAGGACGGGCGTCGTCCGTACGGTCTGGACCGTGGTCTGACTCGGCTGGTACTCCTTGAGGTTCTCTTCGGTCTTGGCGAACACGGGCTCGGCCGGTTCGACCGGTTCGGCCGGATCCTGCTCGTCCTCGCCGGCCAAGTTGCCGGAAAGCCCCGCCGATCCGCCGATCTGGGCGGCCGGGTAAGGCGTTTCCTCGGTGTTTTTGCTCTCCTTGAGGACGCCCCCCTTCGTGCTCGTGCTCTCCGAGCGCGTGGTCTGGTCGTAGTCCCACTCCGAGTGAACGGTGACGCGTGCCTTGTTCTCGCCCAGGGTCATGGCCAGGAGCTGGTTGGCCTTGGCGCTGGCCATGTCGTCGTACTCGTTCTGGATGGCGAGCAGGTCCTTGGGCCCCGGACCTTCGTCCAACGTCTCGGACCCGTCGTAGAGGCTCTTGCCCGACTGGTCGGAGATGACCAGGTTCTGCTTCGCGATGCCCAGGCCACGGCTGACCAGGTTGGCGACGGTCATGGTCTGGTCGGCGGTCAGCTCCATCTGGGCCGCCACCCGCAGGGTGACCGAGGCGGTCTTGGTCGGGGCCTGGGAGCGCAGGAAGACCGAGGTCTCGGAGGTGGCGGTGCGAATGCGCGCCGAGCTCACGAAGTCGAGGATCTCGAGGATGCCCTCCATCTCCTGCCATTCACGCTTGCGCACGGCCTGCAGCCGTTCCTCGCTGCCCTGGAAGACGCTCGTCACACCGGACTCGGCGATGATCCCCTTGAGCGGTTTGTCCAGGGCTCCAGCTCCGTAGACGGCCATGTAGGCCTTCGAGCGCGCGCTGCGATCGACGAAGACGTTGAAGGGACCGGGCGGCTGGCTGACCTCGAAGGCGATGCTGTTTTCGGAGAGGGCCTTGTTGACGCGCGCGACCTCGTGGTCGGTGAGTCCGGAGAAGGCCATCTCGAAGTGCGGCCGGTTCGAGACGACGGCCGTCACGGACACGGCGATGACCATGGCCAATCCGACGAGCGCGGCGACGGCCTTGGAACCGCCCCCGGTGCCTTTGAGCTGCCCGAACAGACTGTTGAAGAGTTCGTTCATCAGTGACGCTTCGTCGCTTCGCGTCTACCGATCACACGCTCATGCGCATGATCTCGCGGTAGGCGTCGATCAGCTTGTTGCGAATCTCCATCGCGAACTTGAAGGTGACATCGGCCCGCTTGAGCTGGATGGCCACCTCGTGGAAGTCCTCGACCTTGCCAGTGACGATGTCCTCGGGGAGTTTCTCGGCCGTGTTGATCTCTCCCTGGATGGCGCGCAGGCCGTCGGCCATGATGCTGCCGAAGTCCGCCTCGCGCACCGTGCCCGTACCGAAGTGATCGGCGACGCTCTTGGCCGCTTCCTGCACGCTCGCGCTCTGGCCAGCCTGCGCCTTGAGCGCAGCCAGAATGGCCTCCCGGGCGAGCGGGTTGGAGGATCCGATGCGGTCGGTCATGGCGGGGGGTCAGCGGTTAGCGAGCGAGCTCCAGGGCGCGCTCAGCCATGCGAATGAAGTTCTCCTGGGCGGTCAGGTTGGCTTCGTAGGCCCTGAGGGCGGTGATCAGGTCCGCCATCTCCAGCACGGCGTTGACGTTGGGGTAGAGAACGACGCCTTCGGCATCGGCGTCCGGATGACCGGGGTCCAGGATGCGTTGAAAGGGCGTCGAGTCGTCGGCGACCACCTGCGGCTCTTGAACGCCAATCGCCTG
>JAUIEE010000245.1 GCA_030428965.1 bacterium
GTGCAAAGGAAGCGCGCGACTCTCCTCATTCTAGCAGATCCGTAACGCTGCTCCAATCTGAGTCGAAGTCACTCTGCTGCGCCCCTTCCCATCGCTGCAGAACTTGAAGCTTGCCGGTCCCACCTAGGTCCCATAGGCCGAGGTTGGTGTCCGCACCGCAGCCCACACCTTTCTCGCTCTCTTGATTCCACCGATCACCCGATCCATGCAGCACGCTGCACGAACCAGAAGAGCCCGAGCGCGAGCACACCAGCGGACACAAGACGGGCAACTGGGGAGGGAATCCAGGCCTCCGTGCTCGCGCGCCTTCGGCCTCGATCGAAGACGAGCCACACCAGGAGCGCCGCGACCGTCACGAAGGCCACCTGTCCGATCTCGACGCCGAGGTTGAAGCCGAGAAGCGCCAGCTTCCAGCGCGGCTCCCCCTGCAGCGCTTCCCCCAGGAAGCCGGCGAAGCCGAGACCGTGGATCAATCCGAAGCCGAAGGCCTCCGCCCAGGGAGAACGTCGGCGCCGCAGCCACAGATTCTCGGCCGCCACGTAGGCGATGGAGAGCGCGATCACGAGCTCGACTCCGCGCGGGGGGAGCCGCACGAGATCCATCGCGGCCAGGGCCAGGGTGAGCGAGTGGGCGGCCGTGAAGGCCGTCACGACTCCGAACAGACCGCGGAGTCCCGAGGAAGCGACCAGGAGCACGAGCAGGAAGGCCAGGTGGTCGAAGCCCGTCAGGATGTGCTCCACGCCGAGCCGCAGGAACGAGCTCAGGATCGAGGCCACCCGCCCACCGTGCGAGCGAAGGAGAGCTTCCTGGCGCCCGTTGCCCAGGACGAAGTGGCTGGCGGGCTCCTCTGCCCAGGACGCCGTGACGAAGCTCTGGTGTCCGGGGACCGAATCGCTGAAGAGCAGGTCGTGCAGCTCGAGCTCCCGGACACCGACCTCGTGGAAGTAGAGCAGGTCGAACTCGACCCACTCGTCCGGCAGGAACGCTCCGTCCACGAGCTCGAGACGCTTCAGCTCACTGCGCAGCGCAACTCTCTCGGGCCCTGCGAAGACGCGCAGGCGCTCGCTCACGTGCTCGGAGAACAGCCCCCGGGCCGCCTCGAACTCGGAGCGGCTGAAGAGGCCGTTGCCATCGAGGTCGATGCCTGGCGCCGCCTCGACCCAGGTCTCGGCCTGGGTGCGCAGGGCGAGGCGAACCTCCGACTCGCTCACCTCGATCGAGAGCGTGCTGATCGGTTCGGGATGGGGCGCGGCGCAGCCCAGGGCCAAAAGCCAGCCCACGGCCAGGCTCAAGGAAGATCCTCGATCGTGTAGACGTTCTTGGCGCCGGGGATCTCCTCCTGAACGGCCTTCTGCACGAGACGCAGGAGGCGCGCGTCCCGGGTGTCGGCGAACACGTAGAACTTCCAGAGGTTGCGGTAGGACTGCTCGAGGTCCGCCAGGCGCGGAACGCGGTCGAAGTACTCCGAGAGCGGACGAATCTCCTTCGAGCCCGGCCAACGCACGTGGGTTTGCACTTCCTTGAGCTGCATGCGCGCGGCGGGACAGTAGAGGAAGATCTCCACCGTCTCTCCGCTGGCGAAGCGCACCAGATCCGCGATGCGCTCCTCGACCCGGGAGCGCTCGGTGTGGCTGCCGACCGAGAAGAAGCGCCCGACGAGATCGTTCTGGGCCGCTTCGTTCTCGTAGCGCGGGAACACGCAGGCGCGCTTGGCCAGCCGGCGCTCGCGGAAGGCGCGGTTGAAGGCCAGCACGCGCTTGCCCGCCGTTCGTCGGGCCTCGTCCCGACCCTCCCGGGTGGCCTGCGCGGCTGCGTCGAGGAAGTCGAGCAGCGAAGCATCGGTCAGACCGTAGAAATCCTCCTCGCGGACGAGCCCGTGCACCAGGGCGAGCTCCACCGAGCGGGCCAGGAGCGCCCCGGCGGAGACCTTGGCGTGGTGGTAGTAGACGCGCTCGGAGAAGTAGTAGCGGGCCTCGAGCATGCGCACGACCTCGCTCAGGATGTCTTCCCGCAAGAGGTCGCGCTTGGCGAGATCGATGTAGAGGTTCCCCGACGCCCGGTCGATGCGGAAGTAGTTGGCGATGCGCGGATCGACGCCCAGCTTGAGTCCGGTGAAGTAGGCGTCGCGCTGCAGGTAGTCGAGGATGTCCGAGCAGATCGTGTCGGAGAGCACCTGACTCCAGTAGGGCGGGATCTGGCCCCGATCGGGGTCCGAGGGATCCAGGAGCGAGCCGCGCACGTCGTCGAGCAGGCCCAGCTCTCCCAGGAGTCTGCCCAGCTCCGTGCTCTCGGAGAGCATCTCCCGGAAGCGGTAGGCCGAGTCGTGCCGGTGGAACAGGCCTGTCTGGTCCTCGATGTTGTGACCGAACGGGATGTGGGTCACGTCGTGGAGCAGGGCTGCTACACGAATGACGCGCGCTTCGGCTTCTCCGATCGAGAGGCAACCGCGAGGGTCGAGCTCGAAGTTCAGGTTGATCGCTTCGATCAGGCGCTGGGTCAGGTGCAGGGTTCCGATCGAGTGATCGAAGCGCGTGTGCACGGCCCCCGGGTACACGAGGTAGGCGGTTCCCAGCTGCTTGACGCCCCGCAGGCGCTGCATCTGAGGGGTATCGAGGATGCGCATCTCCTCGTGGGTCAGGTAGACGTCCCCGTGGACGGGGTCACGAAGGACACTGAAGCGAGATCCCGGGCTCATGGCAGGTGAAGTCTAGCAAGGCTCGACGCCGGACCGAGGCGAGGGCTACTTTGTCCCCGTGCAAACCCACGATCTGCTCCCGACTCCGCGCTCGCTCCAGTTGGGCGGGGCCAACCTGCCCTGCCCCCGTGTGCTCGAACTCCGTGCCCGCGGCCCGGCGGCGGACCTCGAACCTGCCCTGTCGCGGCTCGAACGCACGGCGGCGAAGCTGGGCCTTTCCTGCGAACGCAGTCCCGCCCCCGCGGGCGGCTTCCCGGTTCACCTGGAGCTCGACCCGGCTCCCGCGAGCCGGGAGGCCTACGAGCTGCAGCTGAACCGGGACGGGGCTCGGATCACGGCCCGCTGCCGCTCCGGTCTGCACGCGGGCGCCTGCACCCTGGGGCAGATCCTGCAGAACGCCGCCCGTAACCGCGCGGCCTTGAGCGAAGTGCGCATCGAGGACGCCGCGGACTTTCCCGTGCGTGGCGTCATGCTGGACGTCAGCCGCGGGCGCGTTCCACGCATGGACGATCTGTGCGAGCTGGTCGAGCTCCTCTCCAGCTGGAAGATCAACCTCGTCCAGCTCTACATGGAGCACACCTTCGCCTACCGCCGACACCCGGACGTTTGGGCCGATGCCAGCCCCTTCACGCCGGAAGAGATCCGCACCCTGGACCGCTTCGCCCGGGAACGCTGCGTGCGTCTGGTGCCCAACCAGCAGAGCTTCGGGCACTTCCACCGCTGGCTCTCCCTGCCGGCCTATCGGCACCTGGCGGAGTGCCCCGAGGGCGTCGACCATCCCTTCTCCCGGGAGAAGGAACCCTTCAGCCTGGCGGCGACCGATCCGCGCTGCCTGGAGCTGTTGGGCGAACTCTACGACGAGCTCTTCGAGAGCTTCTCCGAACGCACGCTGCACACCGGGCTGGACGAGACCTTCGACCTGGGCTGGGGAAGGTCCAAGGCGGCCTGCGAAGAGCGCGGCAAGGGACGTGTCTTCATGGACTACTTCCTGGCCGTGCACCGGCTGGTTCGGGAACGGGGAGCCGACATGCAGTTCTGGGCGGACGTGCTGCTCGAACACCCCGAGCGGATCGCCGAGCTGCCCGCGGACACGCTGGCCTGCCTGTGGGGCTACGAAGCCGGCCATCCCTTCGGGGACGGGGCCAGGCTCCTGTCCGCCCGGGAGGTCCCGTTCTACCTGTGCCCCGGCACGAGCAGCTGGCAGAGCCTGGCAGGCAGGACGGGCAACATGGTCGCGAACGTCTCGGAGTGCGTGCAGGCGGCGCTGGGCTCGAACGCCGCGGGCCTGATGATCACCGACTGGGGCGATCGTGGGCACCTGCAGGCGCCCCCGGCCAGCTTTGCGGCCTGGACCCTGTTCGCCGACCTCAGCTGGAATGCACCGCGCCCGCAGGGGCGCGGCGTGCCGAGCCTGGACGAGCTGGCCGACTCCCTCGACACCCACGCCTTCGACGACGGCGCCCACGCCTTCGGTCGCGCCACGCTGGAGCTGGGCTCCGTGGGAGAACGCAGCGGAGCTTCGATGGCCAACGCCTCGGTGCTCTTCCGACTCCTGTTCGGCGACGAGCGGGGCGAGCCCCGAAGACTCGGATTGACCCTCGAGGGACTCGAAGCCGCCGGGCGGTGCCTGGTCGAGGCCCGGGACGTGGCGGCGCGGGCACGGCCGGGAATCCTCGAGGCGGATCTCGTACGCGGGGAGTGGGACTGGGCGGCCGATCTGCTCGAGACGTCGATCGAATTCGGCCGTGGCCTGCTGGGCGCTCGCCCGGCGTTCGACGTCGGGGCCCGCCTCGCCGCCTCCATCGAGGAGCACGGCCCCCTGTGGCGCCGGCGCTCCCGTCCGGGGGGCGAACGGGAGTCGCTGGCCTGGCTGCACGAAGCCCAGCGGGTGGTCGCGGCCCGGCTGGGGCCCTAGGAACGGCGTCGGGCCACTTATCGGGGCCGAAATCGCGGGAAGATTCGAAGCGCTCGGTCATCTTTCCCAACAACGGGGATAGAGACCCGTACAGCCTTTCGAGTTCGCCATGAGAGCCCTCCTTCCCTGCTTGATCCTCGCCGCGGTGGGCGCCTTGATCGTCCAGACCTCTCTGGGGACGAGCACCCCGGCTCAGATTCGGGTGGGGCCGTGGAGTTTCGTCATCGGGCGATCGGCGCAGGAGCCGGCTCCCGGCCAACGGACCTCGGTCATCAGCAGCGAGGGCTGGGAGGGCTTGGTGCTGGTTCACGAGGGACAGCATCGATCGGGGGCCCCCGTGCCGGCCTGCGAGGCCGAGTTCGCCCTGGATCTCGATCTGGGGGAAATCGAGGGCATCCTCGAGTCCCTCCACACGACGCCTGCGGCGGGGGTTTCGATTCCCCCCGCCGCACCGGCGATCCGGGCCGACCTCGAGCTCTTCCGGGAGCTCTACCGGGTCGAAACCCTCTGGCCCAGGGCCTTGCCGGACCCCAGCACGGTTTCCTGAGCGGGCGGGCCCTGGCCTCCCCTGGAAATTCGTAGGGTTTCCGCGAAGGATCCTCCCCGCCCGGTGCACGAACCGGGAGAGAGTTCCCCGTGGAAGCGCATTACCCCGAAGACCTGGCGATCCGAAACCGCATCCTGGCCGGCGACGAAGAGGCGGCCGCGGCCTTCTTCCGGCACCACCTGGACGCCCTCTACGAGTTCGTCCACTACCGGGTCGGCGGCCGCCGAGCAGAAGCCGAGGACGTGGTCCAGGAAACGATGCTGGTCGCCCTCGAACGGCTACGCGCCTTCGACGGACGCTCGAGCCTGCACACCTGGCTGTGCGGCATCGCCAAGAACAAGCTTCGCTCCCAGCGGCGCAAGCGACGTCCGGTGCTGATGGAGGATCTGCTCGAGGAAGCCGACGAGGAGATCGAGGCCGTCCTGGGAGCCATCGACCGCGAACCCTTGCCGGAATGGATCCTGGCGCGCCAGGAAACCCAGGAGCTGGTTGGAGCCACGCTCTCGTCCCTCTCCCCGGACCACCGCGCGGCCCTCGTGGACAAGTACCTCGAGGGTCTTTCCGTGAACGAGATGGCGGCCAAGCGCGGACGTGGCACCAAGGCGACCGAATCGACCCTGCATCGGGCGCGGCTGGCCTTCGCCCGGGTCTTCCAGCTCCTGGCCAAGCGACGCGGTGAGCTCGAATGAAGAGCGCGCGCATCCTCGACCACAACATCGAGCAGCTGCTGCGCCGCGCGTACGTGCCGGCCCTGCCCTTGCCCGAGTTTCGCGAACGCCTGGAAGCGGTCTGGATGAAGGAGCTCGCACGCAAGAACGCACCGGCTCCGCCCGAGACCTCGCCGGCCGAGAGGCGCTGGCCGTGGGCCGTGGTCGCTGCCGCCGCGGCCGTGCTGATCTTCTTGGTCGGGACGTGGATGCGCTCCGCGCCGCCGACGACGGCCGAAGCCTGGCTGGCGCGCGGCGAGGCGGCCTACCGGGACACCCCCTCAGGTCCGTGGACCTCCGTGGGTGGGGCCACACTCCCCTACGAAGCCGGACACCTGGCCATCGCCACGCCGCTTGCCACCGAGGTGGCCGTGGGCGGTGCGGATTGGAGCCTGCGTCTCGCGGAAGCCAGCCGGGTGGAGCTCGAGCTCCGATCGGGAACCCTCGACGTCGACCTGCATGGATCCCTCGACCTCGCCCACCGCGGCGCCGGAGTCGGAACGCTCGCCACCGAACACGGAACGCTCGAGCTTCGAGCGGCCGAGCTGCGGCTGCGGCAAGGCCCGCAAGAGCTGACCGTGACCGTGGAGCAGGGGGAGGCCTGGTACTCCGATCCGTCCGGTCGCGAGCCTCTACCCCTGGGGAAGGCGCTTTCCCTGACCGATGGGCATGCGGCCGGGACCCTGGCGGAATCGGCGACCGGGGCGACGCCGCCGGAGGCGATCCCCGGTCGCCGTGAGCCTGTGGTCTCGCGCTCCACGCTGCCGGCTCCGCCGCTGGAGGCCGAGCCGGAGCCGCAGGCCCGCATCGAAGTCACCGTGCGGGACAAAGCCACGGGCACTCCCATCGAGGCCTTCGCCATCGCCCTGCTCGAAGAGCGCATCGGCAACGAGTTCAGAGCACCCGCGATGCGCGCGGTGGAGGCCCCCGGCGGCCGCTACCTGTGGCTGGGAGACGAACGCGCGCGACAGGAGGTCTTCGTGCACGCCCCCGGCTACGCCCTGGCCCGCTCGGAGCTGATCGACCCGCGGACGGAGGCCAGCCTCGAGTTCGAGCTCGAGCCGGGGACCACCCTGCGGGGCATCGTGCTCGACGAGGAAACCGGCAACCCGGTCCCGGGGGCTCAGGTCCTGAGCGAGATCGACGCGCCCACCCACGCCCTGTCCTTCGACCCGAGCCAGATGCCCGGTCTGTGGCTGCCGGTCTCGACCCGAAGCGCCCTCGACGGAAGCTTCGAGCTCGAGGACCTGAGCGTCGGCAAGCAGGTCCTGAGGATCAGCTCGCCTGACCACGCGCCGATCTGGATCGAACGAGAGGCCCGACCCCTCTCCGAGGACAGGTCCGTCGCCCCCTTCACCGTTTCCCTGCGCCCGGGGGGAAGCCTCGAGGGGTTCGCGTTCCGCGACGACGGCGCGCCCTTCGCCGACGCCTACGTGATCGTCTCGGTCATGGAGAACCGCGGGCTGGTGCAGATGAACTTCGCCCAGGCCCGGACCGACGACCAGGGCTACTACCGGATCGACCACCTGCCCCTCGGAAATCTGCTCGCCATTTTTCTCGGTGACGCGACCGGCTCGGCCGCGCCCCGCGTGCGGCCCGTGGGCGTTCGCAACCGCGAGACGACCCGCCAGGACTTCGGCACGAAGGCCCGTGGAGCGCGCTTGTTCGGACGCTTGATCGATGCCCGCGGCGAAGCCGTCCCGCATCAGAACCTGGGCCTGTTCCGTCGCAGCTCCGACCCGCTCGAGATGGAGCGCTCCTGGGAAGCGACCACGACCGACGCCCGCGGGCGCTACCTGTTCGACAAGGTCGTCCCTGGCACCTA
>JAUIEE010000246.1 GCA_030428965.1 bacterium
GGGTCCGGGAACCCTCGTGAACGCCTCAGGAGACTTCGGTGCGTTGATCTCCGGTGGGGGCACCAGCCTGGTCTACAACGCGCGGCGACACGTGACGTCCGAGGTGCCGCGCGACCCGGGCGACAGCATCCTCACGCGTGCCATCGGAAGAGACGTGGCTTTCTTCCGGATGCTCAGCTCTTCGGGAGAGACCGTGATCCGGGCCTACAGCCTGCAGGTCGGCACGTGGGAGACGCTCACGATTCCCCCGGACTACGCGGTCGAGGTCGTCTTCTCCGACAACGTCATCGGAGTGCACTACTTCCCCGACGTTCCGAACCCGCCGCATACGATCGCCTGCTTCGGTGCCCGCAAGGGCTCCTGGACAGTCCAGGGTTCCCTGGAGAACGTCGTTTCCCCCCTGCGTGCGGAAGGCAATGTCGTTGCAGCCGAGGTCATCTCCGGCTTTCTCCGTGCCTATGCCTTCTCCGGGGTCCACAACAAGGGCGCCTTGTCCATGGACGTGGTCGCCTCCGACGAGCTCGAGATCTCCCACAACATGGCCTACACCCGCATCTTCGACGGTGCTTCGAGCTGGAGCGCCGGAGCCTTCAGCGCCTACGACGCCACCTGGGTCACCTCGAACCACCTGCGCAACTTCTCGGATACCCAGGGGGTCCTGGTGCAGGACAACTACGCCGCGGTCTTCGACGGCTTCGCCACGAACGGAACCGGATGGGAGATCATCGGGGCCCGCCCGCACCAGGCCTGGGTTCGTCTGGACGTCGAGACCGATCGGATTCGGGAGGCTGCGGACGCCCTACTCCTGAGCGACCCTGACTACAAAACCCTGTACGCCTTCAGCGGGGTCGCCGGCACGGATTGGAGAGAGCTCGACCAATTGGGTCCCTACTCGGCGGGCGCCAACGCCGACCGCTACATCCCGGTCGTGGGGAGTGACCAGACCCTGCACGCTTTCTCTCCGGCTCTGGATGCATGGTCCGCCCCCTTGATGCGGGATGGCGGATCCATCTTCATCAGCAAGGCCGTCTACGGGGCGAAGAGCGAGATCGGAACGGCAAACCACTACTTCGGTTACTCCCCCCGCTGGAACGAATGGGCCGCTGGACCTACGCCGCCCAATGCGCTGCTAGGTCACCGCAACGACTCTGTCTTTGCCTTGGAATCCCCCCAGGAGGACAAGCTCTGGGTCTACGACAGCCGTCTCAACCGGTTCATGGACTCGCCCTCGACGAGCGGTGGGTCCATCCTGACCGGCGCCAACGTCCTCGTCCTGGAGAAGCCCGACTCCGTGTCGCTCTACTCCATGCAGCGCGGAGGCTGGGAGACCCTCGAGAAGCCCGACGGCCCGATCGCCTTCCCCCTGACCCAGACCGTGACCGCGTTCGACAACGGCGGCTGGTGCGTGGACGCTGACGGCGATCTGGTGGCCTTCGGCTCCACGAACCAGATCCACGCCTGGCACGCCTACCCCGAGGACGACGAGTACTACGCCCAGTCCGCCCCGGGTGCCGGCCTCGACGCCAAGGTCGCCTTCTCCGTGCGGGGCGAGCCCGGCGACATTCTGCGCACCTACTACAGCGGCCAGCGCCGCTTCACGCCCCTCAACCTGCCCATGAACTTCACGGGCGTGTCCTGGCTCGTCCTCGGCCTGCGCATCAGCAACCACACGATCTTCGGCGGTACCACCGAGCGACACTTCGAGCTGGGCCTGCCCGAAGGCGCGCCGATGCCGGTCCAGATCTGGACCCAGACCCTGAACCAGACCGCCAGCAACCTCCCCACACGCTTCGTGACCAGCCCCGGCACCGACCCGATCTGGATCTTCTGAGCGCGAAGCTATCGGGGAGCGGCCCTCTCCAGGAACGTGAGGATCTCCGCCCTCCAGCGCCGGTAGCCCTTCTCCAGGTGCCCGGCGTGCCCCATCCCGCCCAGCAGGTGAAAGTCCTTGTGAGGTGAAGGAAGCGAGTAGAAGAAACTCAACGCATCCGAGAAGAGATCGCCCTCGAGCTCGTCGGCCCCGTAGAGCAGCAGGACCGGCATTTGGATCTGGATCGGATCGAGCAGTGGCAGCTCCTTCACGTAGTCCACGTAGACGCCGTTGGGACTGGTCGGGTCCCAGCGCAGGCAGGCTTGGGTGAACGCTTCGAGGACATCGGTCTCGGCACGCCCTCCCCCGAAGTCCGCGCCCGCAGCCTCGGCCGTGTTCCTGCGAAAGCGTTCGCCCGGCAAGGGGAACTCGAAGCTCGCCTCTTTGCCCCAGTGCATCCCGCACAGAACGAGTTGACGCACCCGATCCGGGTGCTCCTGAGCGTAGAGTCCGGCGACCTGCCCGCCCCAGCTGAGCCCCAGCAAGGAGAACGACGTAATCCCACGCTCCTTGCGCAGGAAATCCACCGCTTGTTCCAGGTTCGCCAGTGCGGACCGAGCTCCCCCCCAATCGTCCGCGGGCGGATCGTCCGATCCCCCATAGCCGGCCAGGTCTACGCTGAAGGACGTCCAGCCCTGAGTGGCGAGATGGTTCATCAACGAGTAGTCCCGAATCGGAAGATCGAAGTTCGGTCGCCCGGACCAGGTGCCCCCATGGACCAGGACGAGAACGCGATCCGAGTCGAAGCTTCCCGGGCCTTTCTCCCATACGGCGAGGACGCGCCCCTCCTCTCCGATCCGGTGGGCCTTGCCCTCCGAGCTTCCCGGGCCTTCGGCGGAAGCACAGACCAAGATCAGGCTGAGAAGGAGGTCGAGCGAGCTGCGCATGGGTTCCTGGCTCCCTGTCGAGCGATTAACGGCCGGCGGGTCTTGGCCCGGAAGCTACCAAAACCGGGTAGGGCCAGCTGCTCGTAAGGACCTCGGTCGGGCGACCCGCTCTTACCCAGAACCTCCACACCGGGCCCTCCAGCCCGACGCTCGGGAAAGCAGGCGATCTTCATCCCCCGATTTCCTCAGGCCCCTTATCCTTGGACGCGATAAGAGAGATCTCAGATCCCCTCCCCCTCTGGAACTGGACATGCACAAGATCACGGCAATCGGCATCGGCCTTTGGATTCTGACCTCGACGGCGGCGGCGGAGCTTCCCCCCTCCCAGACGGGCAACCTCTACGTCAGCAACCACAACGGCGACGACATCGCCGTCTACGACTCGAACGGCAACTACCTGCGCAGCTTCACGGCGCCGGGTCTCAACGGCCCGCGGGGAATCGTCTTCCTGCCGGACGGGCGCTTCTTCGTCTCGAGCGAGTTCACCAACGAGATCTTCCGCTTCGACGCGGGCGAGAACTTCCTGGGCAGCTTCGGTTCGGTCCAGCTGGACAACCCGACCGGCATGGCCCTGAGCAACGACGGCACCGAGCTCTTCGTGGGCAGCTTCGACAACGATCAGGTCGTCGTCTTCTCCGTCACCGGGACCTTCCTGCGCACCTTCACCGGCACGGGCCTGAACGGGACGAACTGCGTCGCCTTCGACGAGAACGACAACATCTACGTGTCCAGCGCCCTGAACGACCGGGTGCTCAAGTTCGACTCGAACGAGAACTTCCTGTTCTCCTTCACCGGCGGCGGTCTCGACAGCCCGATGAGTATCGCTCGCAGCTTCGGCGGCACGCTCTACGTCTCCGGCGGCGCCTCGAGCAACATCGTCAAGTTCGACACCTCGGGCAACTTCCTCGGGACGATCACGCACCCCGACCTGCCCCAGGCCCAGGGCATCGCCTTCGACCAGAGCGGTCACTTCTTCTGCTCCTCGTTCTCCCAGCCCAACGTGGTCGAGTTCGACGAGAACGAGAACTACGTGCAGACCATCACCGGCTCGGAGCTGAACGTGCCCCGCAGCGCGGCCTTCCTCCAGGGAGCCGCGAACGTCCCGGCTAGCCGCCCCTGGGGTCAGTGGGCCCTGGTGGCCATCGTGGCCGGCCTCGGCCTCCTGGGTCTGCGCCGTCGCACCGCAAGCGCCTGAGCGCGACTTTCCCGGGGATGGCGGCCACCGATCGACCCCGCACGGCATCGGGTCGTGCGGAGGTCCACCATGGCAATCTGCGCACTGCTCGCCCTGTCCGCCCTTTCACCCCAGGCCGAATGGAAAGAGACCCAGGCCCGGCTGGCCGAGGTCGTCGAGACCTGGCACCGGGCCGGCCAGTTCGACGGCACGGTCCACCTCGTCCATAGGGGCAACGCCTGGACCCACAGCGTGGGCTGGGCGATCCGGGAGGAGCAGGTTCCCCACCGCCCCACGACTCGCTACCCGATCGCCTCGATCACCAAGCAGCTGACCGCGGTGCTCGTGCTGCAGGCCGTCGAGCGGGGGGAGATCGAGCTCGAAGCGCCGATCACGGCCTACCTGCCGGACTATCCCGAGGACCCCGGTGAACGCATCTCCGTGCGCTCCCTGCTCTCCCACACTTCAGGTCTGCCGGAACCGCCGGTCGAGCTCTACCTCCAGGACCTGAAGGAGGATCAGGACCTCGGCTGGATCGTGGCGACCCACGGTGCCGGCAAGCCGACCTTCGAGGTGGACACGGACTTCGCCTACAGCAACACCGACTACTTCTTGCTGGGCGCCATCCTCGAGCAAGTCAGCGGGCTGTCCTACGAAGAGCTGCTCGAACGCGAGATCCTGGAGCCCCTGGGGATGGAGAACACTGGCCTCGCACGCCGCGAAGGGGAGCTCACCCAGGCCGTGCGGGACTACGCCTCTGCCGACGGCGCCTGGGTCGCCGCGCCTCCGTTCCGCTGGTCGAACTGGCAATCGGCCGGCGGGCTCTACTCGACCGTCGGCGACCTCAGTCGCTGGAACCGCGCCCTGTTCGAGCACGAGCTCCTGAGCCCGGAGACGACCGCGCTCATGCTCACGCCACGCACGGACGTGGGCAGCACGGGCAACTACGTCGCCCTGGGAAGCTGGGTCTACCCGCGCAAGCTGCCCGGCAGCGACCAGGCACCGACCCTGATCGAACGCCGCGGCGCCATCGGCGGCTTCACGGCCCTGAACGTGCTCGTGAAGGGTGAAGAGACCTGGCTCGTGATCCTCTCGAACCACTACAACGAGCAGATCCACCAGCTGCCCTGGGGCTCGTCCATGCCGCTGGATCTGTTGCTCGCCCTGTACGGGCTGGAGCCGGAAGGTCCACCGAAGTGAGATACTTGATCGAGAAGGTCAGCAGGAGAGAGCAGCTTCAGGGGGTGTACCTGTCCACGATATTCTCCCACCATTCTGCTGGAGCGTACTCGGCCTCGTAAGACCGGTCCACGCGCCCATCTCCATCCAGGTCCACGAGCAAGAGGCTGTCCTGCCTGTATTCGCTGATGACTTCAAAGCCGTAGACGTAGCTCCCGTCGGATCTTCGCCCGGACCAGCGCGGATCGTAGCTCCGGCGATCTTCCGACTCGACGACCGGTGGTTCGTACGCCACGCGCATGGCGCCCGTCTCCGCATCGATCTGAGTCAAGCTCGGCTCGGTCCAGAAATGCAAAAAAGCCTGGCACGTCACACCGTTGACAGGTCGCAGCATGCTGACGCCTCGGTGCTCCTCAGGCTCGGACTCGTAGATACGCGCGACCCTTAGCTCCGACCGCTGAGAATGTCCCGGCTCGGAAGGCGGCACGATCTCCCAACGCTCGATCACCGTGCGCTTGTCCCGGGTCGTACCGCCCACCAAGAGATCCTCTCCCTGGGTCAGTCGATCGTCCGAGATGCGAGTCAACGCCTCGGGAGCGTAGTCCACGTCGAAGCGCTCCGTGTGGGCCTTGGCTTCGCCCGCAGCGTTCTTCCAGCGCCACACGATCCAGACCTCCCCGTAGTCCCTCCTGCACTCCGCCTCCCCCACTTCGACGAGTGCGTGATCTCTGGGATGAAGAACCGCGGGTTGCGGCAAGCGCCACTCCCAGCTCGGCTGGGCCAGGCCCAGGCTTGCCGCCGAGACGAGCACCATCCCAACGAACTTCGAAGACCTGAACATGTCCTCCGATTCAATAGCCAACGCCAGCCAGCCCAGCCCGTTGCGGCTGGCTGACGACCCCAAACGGCCCTCCCTCGGGCACCATCTACCCTAGCCACCCTGAGCGCCGAGTTACTCGAAGCCTCTCCGTTTCCCGATGCAGCCTGTAGCCCACGACCCTCGTGCTCAGCTCACGCCACCTGCCTGCAGTCCCCGTACTTCCCTGCCCCTACGCCCACGATTGAATACCGCCCCGGGCCCCGCGTAGGTTCCCTCCGTGGAAACCCAAGAATTCTTCGTCGGATGGGGCACCCTGGCGCTGATCAACGCCGGACTCGCCCAGGGCAAGAACCGCAGCGGCCTGGTCTGGTTCCTCCTGTCCCTCTTGCTGGGACCGGTCGCGACCCTGCTCATCGTGGTGCTGGACAAGGTGAACTCGAAGAAGAAGTAGTCGGGCCTGGCGGTAGCCTCCGGCGATGGCGAGAGGTAGCTAGGAGGATGGGACTGAGCCTACGTCTCGCCTGCGCACTCTGTTCCGTCACGGCAGCCGGCACCAGCTGCACGGAGAAGTTCGCAACTACGCCCGAGTCTTCGCAGGTCACGGCGGCGACACTCTCTGCCTCCGCCCAGGCGCCAAGCCTCTCCCAAGCGCAAGTCCGGACTCTCCAAATCGCCACCGGGCTAGATCCCGAACTCCACGGGCAAAACGATGTCTTGCGGGAGCTATGGGCTGACTACCAATGGCTCATGGAGCTACGCCGCGTTCTGCGAGACCTCGGCCTCGAGGAGATCTCCCACGCAGAGGGGGTACGTTGGTGCAAACAAGAAGGCTACGACCCCCGCCGATTCGCCCCGTTGGTTCGTGAGCTAACGGACAGTTGGAGCGCTTTCCTGGGCCCTCCTCGTCGGCCGGATTTTGGCTGGCTGCTCGAATGCGCCAGCGACACGCTGGTCCGGCACATGCGCGAGGAGGCCTACGACGGATGCCCACCGCTCTGTTGCGGTTTCTTGGAGCTAGAACCTTCGCTCCCCGCGCCACCTTCCCCGGAGTTCATCGCCAATGCGGAGACAATCTATCGAGAGATCGAGGTTCCCCTCGAGATCTACAGGGAACACGCCATCGTTCCCATCCTCTGGCGCAGGCATCAACAGCTACGGGCGATTCGATATCGGCTCGAATCCACGGGGCTATCCCTCCCCGAAGCCAAGCAGTGGTGCATCGACGAGGGCTACGAAGCGGACGTTCTGTGGGTACCCGTCGAGAAGACCCTGGCCCATTGGGAACGGATCCCAGCCGGCCGAGCCGGTCGCGACCCGACCCGGTCCCTCGTGTTGGCCGTCGCGGCGGGATCCTTGGTGGAAGACATCTATGAATACATCTGGGTTCATATCGACCCGGAGTTCGGCGTCGACTTCTAACAGGCAGAGCCTCGCCATTTAGGCCATCCGTTTCGCACGGTTCCCCCTGATACTGGGCGCCATGCTCAAGAAGGCGCTCTACCTGGCGGCGGCCTTGCTCCTGGTCCTGCTCGGAATCCTGGTGGTCGAGTACGTCTCGTTCGTACGCGCGCGCGAAGCCCGGGTCCAGCAGCAAGGATCGGCGACGACCGCGGCCCTGCGGGATCAGCTCGACGGCATCCTGGGCAGGATCGTGGCCGAGGGCGAACGCCTGGCCCGGGAGCTCGGGGAGGGCGACTTCAGCGCCGAGGAGGTGGAAAGCCTGATCAAGGAGAGCGCC
>JAUIEE010000247.1 GCA_030428965.1 bacterium
GGACTGTCGCCCAGGGCCTGGGCAGACTTTAGGTAGACTGGGCGGGGTGGGGGAACCCAACCCCGCGGCGGCATGGCGTAGACCTGAGCACCGTCGAGATCGTTCGTCTGGACGTTCCCCTCGTCGGTCCAGGTCAGCGGAACCTGGATCTCGAAGCGTCCTTCGGCCGTACTGCGAGCGGAGGCGACGTGGAGCTCGCCGCGAGCGAGGTTCACCAGCACGTCGCCGATGCCCCGACCTGTGTCCGCGTCCCGACAGGAACCGAAGAGTACGGTCCTCGTCCGCACTCGGGGCCGGGGCTGCACGTCGACCTCGGGCGTGGCGGGATCGAGCGCTACTGGCGGCTCGGCCAGCTCGGCGGCGGTGACCGTCCGATTGACGGGCAGCTCGGGACCGGGCACCCATACGCCCTCGTCCGGTCGCGATCCTCCCCGCATGGCCAGCCACCCTCCCCCGAGGAGAGCGACCAGCAGGGTGAGCCCCAGAACCGCGATGGCGCGCATGGAATCCGATCCTACCCCGGTTTTTGGCTCTCCCCTCGGATTCTTTGAAACGCTGCAGGGACCCCCTGCGTAAGGGCTGACGTCCGCGCACCGTTCGTCCCCTTCCCACGAGTTCGAGCAACACCATGAAGCATCTTTGCCTGACGGGCTTCGCCCTGGCCGCTCTCTCCGCCGAGTCCCTCGCCGGGGAGCTCAACCTGAACCACGTTTCGTCGGAGGCGCACTGGCTCGTTCACGTCGACATGGAGGGCATGCAGCGTACGAGCCTCTGGCAGGGGCTGCGCGCCCGAGGAGTGCTCGAAGAGATCGAGCTGGACGAGTTCCAGGAGTTCGAGCGCGAGTTCGGGCTGCACCCGCTGATCGACGTCAAGGCCATGACGATCTACGGAACGGGGACGGACCACGAGCAGGCCGTGGCGGTGGTCACGGCCTCGTCGCGTGTGGACGCCGCGATTCAACGCCTGGCGGGGGAGGACGGCTACCGTCGCCTGGCCTCGGGGGACCTGGAGATCCACTCGTGGGGGGAGGGGACCCAGAGCTTCCTGGCCTACGTGCAAGAGACCGGTCCCGACGAGCGCGTGATCGTGCTGGCGGACGAGAGCGACCTCTTGTTCGACGGCATTCGCGTCATGAAGGGCGAGGCGACCAACCTGGTCACCGGCCGGAGCTCCCGGATTCAGGCCCGCCCCAGCCCCGGTTCCTTCCTGTTCGTCGCCGCTTCCCAGGGGCTGCCGGCCATGGACTGGACCGAGACGACCTCCCAGGTCTTCGGTCTGGCCGAGCGCCTGTCCCTGGACGTCGGGGAGCAGGGCGGCCAGCTGTACGCCCGCGTGGGGTTGACCGCGGCCGAATCGAAGGATGCCGCGAACCTCTACGACATCGTCAACGGCTTCCTCGCCATGGGGCGCATGTTCATCGGGCACGCCGACGAGCTGCCGCCGGAGGTCCTCGACTTCCTGGACGCCCTGCGGGTGCAGCGCCGCGACCGCGAGGTCTGGGTCGAGTTCGTCCACAACTCCCTGGCCATCCTCGAGACCCTCGAGGACCTCGACCGCAACTTCTAGCCCTTCCGCGCTCTTGAGTTCGCGAGCCACCAGTCTCGAAGGCTTGGCCAGCTCCGCCCAGGCGGGGTCCAGGGCCGCCTTTGGCGAGCTGGTGGCCCGGTTGCACGGACCCCTGTTCGATTTCCTGCGCATGCGCACGGGCAACGATGCGGACGCCGAGGAGATCTGTCAGGAGGCCTTCCTTCGCGCCTGGCAGGAGATCGCTCGCTACGACCCGGCCCGCTCCTTCAAGACCTGGCTCTTCACCGTCGGCAAGCGCCTGGCCGTGAGTCGGTACCGCGCTCGCTCGAGGGAACGCACCCAGGGAGAAGAGCAAGCCACGGAGGGTGTGTCGGAGCAGCAGGATCCGGTCGAGATCCTGGGCGCCGTGGACGAGCAGCGGCACATCTGGCAAGTCGCCCAGCGGGCCCTCGAGCCCGAGCCCCGCGCTGCGCTCTGGCTGCGCTACGCCGAGGATCTCTCCGTCGGTGAGATCGCCTCGGTCCTCGGTCGGCCCGCGGTCACCGTTCGGGTTATCCTGTTTCGCGCTCGGGAGCGCCTGGCCGTCGCCCTGGGGCCCCGGCCCGGGCGCGGCGAAGCGCGCCATCCCGGCCTCGGTGCCCGGCCCGTCCTGGTTCGTGAAGAAGGTGGAGGACCCCTTTGAAATCCATCGAAGAACGTCTGCGTCACGAGGCGCACCTCGCCCGGTCCCCCCAACGTCTGGAAGCGATCGAACGCATCCAGGCGGCCCTTTCCGATGGAGGCCCGGCCCAGCGCCCGCCGAGACCGACCGGACGGCTGCGGTTGGCGACGCGGCTGGTCCTGGCCGCGGCCGCCGGCCTGGCCCTCTTCTTCCTGACCCAGCGCAGAGAGCCGTCCGTGAACGTGGACGCGCCGACCGAGGCCCTCGCCCTGGAAGAGGCGACGCGAGAAGCCCCGATCGAGGGGTGGAGCTGGAGCCGGAGCCCCCTGGCCCCGGGACTCTCGCTCCTGGCCGAGGCGGGGCCACTCCGTGACCCGCTCCTGGAGGAGTTCGGTCGCCTGAGGGACGACACGCTGGAGTCGGCCCGTTCGGTGTTCGCCGTTCTGCCCTCGGGCACACGGGCGCGCTAGGCCGGCGGAGCCCTCGGAGGGCGCGCTTGCCTGCGAAGCCCTTGCGCTGCGGGGGATCTCGCTTCGCCGGATCGCGATCGGCGGGTCATCGTCTACCCTGGGCCGATGGCATCGGTCGCCGAGATTCGCTGGAGCGCCATGAAGCGCGCCGCGCGCCACAGCTGCCCCCAGTGCGGTCGAGGGGAGCTGTTCCAGAGCTACGCCCGCCTGAGGGGTTCCTGCGAGCACTGTGGGCTGCGCTTTCGCCGCGAGCAGGGAGCCCAGACCGGCTCCATGTACCTCTCCGCCGCCATCACCCAGCTGTTCGCCTGCGCCCTGATCTTCCTGGTCTGGTTCGGAACCGATTGGGGACTGGGCGCTTCCTTGGCCGTGGGCCTTCCGCTCGTGGCGGTCTTCTGCGTCCTCTTCCTGCCTTACTCCCAGGCCCTCTGGACCGCGATCGAGTACTCGACCGACGCCGCCAACCGCGAGGCCTGGGTGCAGCCACGGAACGGTCGAGATGCCTGAGCTGCCCGAGGTCGAAACCGTGGCACGCCTCGTTCGTCCCCACCTGGAGGGACGGCGCATCGAGCGTACCCGCGTGGCCTGGGAGCGAACCCTGGGGGGGCGATCCAGGCGGTCGTTCTCCCAGGCGGTTCGAGGGGCTCGCATTCGTTCGGTGGGGCGACGCGGCAAGTTCATCGTGATGCCCCTGGTGCGCTCGCGAAGGAAGATCGGGGCCCTCGTGGTCCACCTGCGCATGACCGGGCGCCTGCACGTGGAAGCTCCCGGCGTCGATCCGGGCCCCTACGCTCGGGTGGGCCTGGGACTGGACGACGGACGCTGGCTGCACTTCGTGGACGTGCGCAAGTTCGGCCGCTTCCAGTTCGAGCCCGACCCCGACCAGAGGCTGGCGGACCTCGGACCGGAGCCCCTGGGGGACGAGTTCACCTGCGAGGGGTTTCGTGAGATGCTCGCTGCACGCAAGCGCCTCATCAAACCGCTCCTGTTGGACCAGAGCTTCCTGGCGGGGCTCGGAAACATCTACGTGGACGAGAGCCTGCACCGCACGGGGATCCATCCCCTGACGCGCTCCGACCGCCTCGAGGTGTCCCGGGTGAGGGCCCTGCACGGAGCCGTGCAAGAGGTGCTGGAGGAGGCCATCGAGCGGGAGGGCTCGAGCTTCGACACCTTCTATCGCACCCCCGAGGGGCAGCCGGGCAGCTACCAGCACCAGTTCCGCGTCTACGGTCGGCGGGGCAAGCCCTGCCTGACCTGCGGGGACCCGATCCAGCGCATCGTCGTCGGGCAGCGGGGAACCCACCTGTGTCCCCGCTGCCAACCCAGGCCCCGGGCCCGGGTTCGGTGATCCTGGAAGGTCCCAACCGGACCCGGGTACGGTACCCTGCGCCCATGATCGAGGTATCCAACTTCAAGAAGGGCGTCTGCGTGGAATACAAGGGCGCTCCGATGGTCATCGTCGAGGTGACCTTTTCGACCCCCACGGCCCGCGGCGCGAACACCATCGCCAAGACCAAGCTGCGCAACCTCCTGACCGGCCAGCTCGTGACCGAGTCCATTCGCTCGGGCGAGAAGTTCCCCGAGGTGGACGCGGAGCAGCGCCCGGCGACCTTTCTCTATTCCGACGGCACCCGCTGGCACTTCATGGACGGCGAGAGCTTCGAGCAGTTCGATCTGGGCGCCGACGACCTGGGGGAGAAGGCCGGCTACCTGATCGACGGCATCGAGGGGCTGCGAGCCTTCATGGTCGAAGGCAACGTGGTGGACGTCTTGCTGCCCAACACGGTCGACCTGTCGGTGACCGAGGCCGATCCCGTCATCAAGGGAGCGACCGCCCAGGCGCAGCTCAAGCGCGCCGTGCTCGAAACGGGCATCGAGGTGCAGGTTCCTTCCTACGTGACCGCCGGGGAGACCGTGCGCATCGACACGCGCGACGGGCACTTCGTCGAGCGCGTGCGCTGAGGGCACGTTTCGGGCCCTGCCCTCGGCGACCCGAGAGCGAGGGGGCGGCGCAAGGAAGGCCGATGGCCTGACGCGGTTCTAGGACGTGCTGTTCGCCCCGGCCCGCTTCTTCCAGGCTTCCTGCAGCGCGCTCGAGTCCGGCCACTGCTCGGCGCAGAGCGCCAGATAGAGGGTGACGTCCTCGGAGTCGAACTCCGCGTCCAGCTTCTCGATCGCCGCGGGAATCTTCGCCGGGTCGGGCGTTCCCGATTCGGTGTCCTCGATCATCCCCTCGTCGTGTTCGATGCCCGTCGCATCCAGGAAGCCCGTCACGAGGGCGTTCTTGGTGCGCACGAGGTAGGTGCCGAAGAGCTCGTAGGCGAGCTCCGTCCGACCCTGGCTCGTGATGATCCAGCGCGCGCGCTTGGCGCGTTTGTCCATGGGGAGCTTCTTGATCGCCTTGGGGCGGAAGCGTAGGGACTCGGCCACCTGGAGGTCCAGGGGGCCAAAGCCGTTCTCGCTGAGGGATTGGTACACGTCAAGGAAGCGTTCGTCGCTCAGGCGCGCCAGTTCTTCGAGCACTGTCATGGGTTCACCGCAGAGGTTGGTCGCGAGATCCTAAGGGGCGGCGGCTGGGCCGGGCAAACCCGAGCAGGTACTTCTTAGGTCCCGGGCGACGTCCCGTTACCCTCACGCTCCCCTCCCCCGAGAGCCATGCAAGAGCCGCTACCGATCCAGGCCCCCCTCGCCCGGGCGGGCCTAGCCCGACACGAGGCGACCTACGCCTTCTTCCTGGCCTGCTTCTCCGTGGTGCTCGTGCTGACGAACATCATCGGCGTGAAGCTCTTCGAGCTGTTCCCCGAGGGTCGCCCCACCTGGCTGCCGGGCGAGGGGTCGGTCACCTTGACCTCGGGCATCCTCACCTATCCGCTCACCTTCCTCCTGACCGATCTCGTCTCGGAGATCTGGGGCAAGAAGCGGGCGGACCTGATGGTGGTCACCGGTTTCGTGATGAGCGTCCTGATGCTCGTACTCATCACCCTGGCCGTCGGCTTGCCCCCGAGCCCCTTCTGGGCCAATCCCGAGCTCGAGCTCGGGGCCGACCAGCTCCAGGCGGCCTTCGAGGCCAGCTTCTTCTACCCGGGGCTCCTGCTGTTCGCTTCCATGACGGCCTACCTCGTCGCCCAGCTCTTCGACGTGCGGCTGTATCACTTCTGGTGGCGTGTGACCCGGGGACGCCACATGTGGATCCGCAACAACGGCTCGACCCTGATCAGCCAGCTCGTGGACACGATCATCGTCAACGGCATCTTCCTGCGCTGGGGCTTGCGCATGGAGTGGGGGACGATCGGGACGATCATCCTGACCGTCTACCTGTGCAAGGTCGTGCTGGCCCTCTTGGACACGCCCCTGATCTACCTGGGCCGGGCGATCTTGCACCGCCGCCTCGGGCTCGAGTCAGGGCACGGGCCTTAAAGGCGAACACCGCCCCGTCGGGCGGTGTTGGAGGCCTCTTTCGACTCGACGTCCATGGATGCTCCCGGAGGGAGACCGGATGTTCGGGCTAGTCGTTCGACCTGAGTTCCTGTGTATCCCGAGCGAGGCGATCGCGCCATGGCGAAATCGGCGAAAGTCCGCCGGTCGGAAGTCAGCAAGAAGTCTGCCACGACACCGACAGCGAAAAGAGTTCCGCGGCAGCGGGGCCCCGGCGCCTCAGGAAGCGGAAGTGACCGAAAGGACCTTGACGCGAAAGGTTACGTCCTTGCCGGCAAGCGGGTGGTTGGCGTCGAGCACGACCTCGGTTTCGTTCACTTCCACGATGCGTGCGTCCAGGGCCTCCGGCTGGCCCTCGGACTCCACGCGGATCTCGATCCATTCGCCGGGAGTGAGCTCGACCTCGTCGGGGAACTCGTCCCTGGGCACCAGGAAGAGACCTTCGGGGTCGTAGGGGCCGAAGGCCTGATCGGAGCCGATCTCCACGGTGAGCTCCTGGCCCGCCTCGGCGCCCTCCAGCGCCTCTTCGAGACCTTCCAGGATCTCCCCCCGTCCGTGCAGGTACTCGATGCCTTCGTCACCGCTCGAGTCGACTTCGTTGCCCTCGGCGTCGAACATGCCGTAGGTCAGGGTTACCTGGGCGTTCTTCTGGATCTTCATGCAGGAGGAGTCAGGTCCGGTCGGACGAGGTAGGTGTAGCTGGCGAGTCCGACTTCGAAGCGGCGACGCAGGGCCGCCGAGTCCTCCAGGCCGAGGCGATCCTCGTCGATGGCGCGTTCGATCTTCAGTCGCAACCTCTCCTGGAGATCGGACGGGAAGTACTCCACGTAGGACAGGACCTCTTGCACCTTGTCCCCCGGAATCAGGTGGGTAATGCGTGGTTTCTCACCCTCGTTCTGGTCGACGTGGACCACGTGGGTGTCCCCGAACAGGTTGTGCAGGTCTCCCAGGATCTCCTGGTAGGCCCCGATCAGGAACAGCCCCACGTAGTAGGGCTCGTCGCGCTTCATCGTGTGCAGCTCGAGGGTCGGCTTGACGTCGCGCAGGTCGATGAAGCGATCGATCTTGCCATCGGAGTCGCAGGTGATGTCCGCCAGGACGGCCCTTCGGGTGGGCTCCTCGTCGTGCCGGTGAATGGGCAGGATCGGAAAGAGCTGGTTGATGGCCCAGGAATCGGGCATCGACTGGAAGACCGAGAAGTTGAGGAAGTAGATGTCCGCCATGTCGCGCTCCAGGTGCCCGAGATCGTCGGGCACGTAGTCCTGGGTGCGCGTGATCTTCAGGATCTTCTCGCAGGCCTGCCAGTAGAACTCCTCGACCCGGGCGCGCTCGGTCAGGCTGAGCTGACCTACGTTGAACAGGGTCATGGCCGCCTCGCGCAGCTCCATGGCATCGTGGTAGCACTCCTGGAAGTTGTCCTCGCTGACGATCTCCGCCACCGACGCGAGCTGTCGAATCGTCTCGGGTTCGTCGGCGGCAGCCGGTTCGGGG
>JAUIEE010000248.1 GCA_030428965.1 bacterium
TGGCCGGCTTCGTAGTGCCCCATGGTGACGTTGCCGCGCAGGGAAGGTTCCAGCCCCAGGTGGGCGAAGGTGCGTTCGGTCGCGAAGTACGGGGTCGCCAGGTCGTAGTACCCGTTGGCCACGAAGACCCTGAGGTGCGGGTTCTGGGTCATGGCCTGGCGCAGGGTCTCCCCCATGTCGAGGTAGCTGTTCTCGTTCTTCCACTGCCAGGGGTGGACCCGTCCGGTGAGGATCTCGTAGGGAACCTCGCTGCGGTAGTTCAGCTCGGTGCGCAGGTAGTCGTTGACCGCCGCGGTGTAGGGCCCCTGGATGACCGAGTAGCTCGGGTCGTACTCGTAGCTCTCCCCCGCCGCGTCGGCGTCGTGTCCGCTGAAGCGGCTGTCCAGGCGTCCCACCGTCGTGCGCTGATCGCGCATCAGCTCCTTGACGAAGCGGGAGATCTTGATGCGCAGGTTGGTCTCCTCCACGTAGGTCGGGGAGAGTCCCGTGTAGCGGGCGAGGCGTGCAGCGATGGCTTCGCGCTCCTCCCCCGCCAGATCGTCCCCCTGGAGCAGGGCCGAGGCGTAGTCCCCGAGGGCGAAGGCCTCGACCTCGTCGAGGGTCCTGCGCAGGTCGGCCTGGAGCTCGGCGTCCAGCTTGCCGTGGTACCAGGCCGTGGCGGAGTAGGTGGGCAGGAACAGGACGTAGGGCAGGTCGTTGCCCGTGTCGAAGCGCGCGGTCTGGAAGCGCAGGATCGAGGAGACCAGGATCAGGCCGTTGAGGAACATCCCGTGGCGCGACTGGAGCTCCTGGGCCAGGCCGACGGCGCGGGTCGTTCCGTAGCTCTCACCGGCGATGTACTTGGGCGAGTCCCAGCGCTCGAAGCGCGTCGTGAAGAGACGCAGGAACTCGGCCATCCAGCGCACGTCCTCCTCCACCCCGTGGAACTGCTCGTCCTCTTCCCCTTCGACCGCACGGCTGTAGCCCGTCGTGACCGGATCGACGAAGACCAGATCGGTCAGGTCGAGCAGCGAATAGACGTTGTCGATCAACTCGAAGGGCGGCACGGGAGGTGAACCGACCTCGCCCATGGGAACGCGCCGGGGTCCGAAGGCCCCCATGTGCAACCAGACCGAGGAGGACCCGGGTCCGCCGTTGAAGCAGAAGGTGAGCGGACGCTCGCGCCTGTCGGCCACGTCGGTCTTCTCGTAGGCCACGAAGAAGATCTCGGCCTTGGGCGTGTCCCCGTCTTCCTTGAGCAGCATGCGGCCGGTTCGGGCCGTATAGCGAATCACCGTCCCGTCGATCCGGAGCTCGTGCTCGGTCTCCACGGGCTCTTCCTCCCGAGGGGCCTCCTTGGGAGCCTCTTCTTCGAAGGTCGAAACGGGTTGGGTCGGGGAGGGCCAGGCGGTCGAGGACAGGGCCAGGAGAACGAGAGCGCGCATGGGAGATCCGAGGGGTTCGGGTTCGATCCGCATTATGCCAGCGACCCGCGAAAGTCCCAGGTGCCAGGGGAGTCGAACGACTCGCCCGGTAGAACGAAGACCGGCCCCGCTACTTCGCCGCCGGGCGCATCCTACGCGCTTCTCAGGGCCTCGATGCGCTGCAGGACGGGCGGGTGGGAGTAGTTCAGGAGCACGTAGAGCGGGTGGGGCGTCAGGTTGGAAAGACTGTCGGCGGAGAGCTGCTTGAGGGCCGCGGCCAGCTCCTCTCCGGAACCCGTCGTCTCACGGGCGAAGCGATCGGCCTCGAACTCGTTCTTGCGTGAGAAGGCCTGCATGAAGAAGGAGAGGACGAGATCCAGGGGCGAGTACAGGAGCAGGAAGAAGACCAGGCCGGCGTAGATCGAGGGCTTCTCGATCCCGAAGGCGGTGAACAGGCCTTCCGCCTTCAAGAAGACCGAGAGCAGGAAGAAGACGATGCCCGTCTGGACGATTCCAAGCAGCATGCCCTTGAGGATGTGGCGCAGCTTGAAGTGGCCGATCTCGTGGGCCACGATCGCCACCAGCTCGTCGGTCGAGTGCTTCTCGATGAGCGTGTCGAACAGGGCGACGCGCTTGTGCTTGCCGAAGCCCGTGAAGAAGGCGTTCGACTTGGTCGAGCGACGTGAACCGTCGATGACGAACATGCCCTCGAGCGGGAACCTGACCTTGTCCGCGTAGCCCAGCACGGCCTGACGCAGCTCGCCGTCCTCCAGGGGCTGGAACTTGTTGAACAGGGGCATGATCCAGGTCGGTGCAAGGAACTGCAGCAGCACCGTGAACACGGTCGTCACCAGCCAGCACCAGACCCAGGCGTAGTCGCCCGTGGTCTCGAAGAACCAAAGCACGACCCACAGGAGCATGCCCCCGATGAGGGCCGTCAGGAGAAGGCCCTTGACCAGATCGGCCCAGAAGGTCTTGGGGGTGGTCTTGTTGAAGCCGAAGCGCTCCTCGATGCCGAAGGTCGAGTGCCATCGGAAGGGAAGGTCGAGCAGCGTCTTGGCCAGGAGCAAGGCCCCGATGAAGGCGAGCCCACTGGTCGGCTGGCTCCAGCCGAGCTCTCGCACCTCGCCGTCGAGCCAGGCAAAGCCTCCCAGGCCCCAGAAGATCAGCAGGACCGCCAGGTCGAAGACCTGGTGCACCATCCCGAAGCGGGTCCTCTCCCGGGTGTACTCCTGGGAACGCCGGTAGCGCTCGGCGTCGTAGGTGTCCTGGAACTCCCCGGGCAGGTTCGGGTCCAGGGCGCCCAGATTGAGGGCGTTAGCCGCGAAGTTGAGGATGGACTCGAAGAGCAGGGCTCCCAGAATGACGAGGGCGTAGGCGTTCATGGAAAGATCTCTGGAGCGAAACCGCCAGCCTACTGAATCCCGACCCCGGACCGGAACCCATCATGCCTTCCTCCGAGCACCCCAAGCCGTCGCCCCTGACCAAGATCCTGATCGAGATGGGGCCACTGGTCGTCTTCTTCGTGGGGAACGCCAAGTTCGGGATCTTCCCGGCCACCGCCGCCTTCATGGTGGCCATCACGCTCTCCTTGATCGTCTCCTGGCGGATCGAGCGCCGCCTGCCTCCGATGGCCCTCTTCACGGGCATCTTCGTGCTGGTCTTCGGCGGCCTGACCCTCTACCTGGCCGACGAGCTCTTCATCAAGCTCAAGCCGACCATCGTGAACAGCCTGTTCGCGATCCTCCTCACGGCGGGCCTCTTGATGAAGAAGCTCCTGCTCAAGGTGGTCTTCGGCGAGGCCTTCCAGGTGACCGAAGAGGGTTGGCGCATCCTGACGGTGCGCTGGATCTTCTTCTTCCTGTTCCTCGCCGCGCTCAACGAGGTCGTCTGGCGCAACTTTTCGACCGACACCTGGGTCAGCTTCAAGGTCTTCGGCGTCATGCCCCTGACGCTCCTGTTCAGCGCGAGCCTGATGCCGATCCTCAACCGCCACCAACTGCCAGAGGAAAACGAGGGCGGCGAAGCCTGAACCGGGCCCCTCCCTCAGTTCTGCCAGAGGCCGTGCTCGATGCCCCCGTGGATGTAGATGGCGAACTTGCCTTCGCCGGGGATAGGCACGGGAGGCAAGGCGATGACGGCCCCCGCTTCCTCGGCGGCCTTGACCGCGGCCTCGATGTCGGCCACCAAGAGGTAAGGGCGTACGACCGGGTTCTCCGACGCACGCATCGGAGCGCGCACGCCCAGGCGTCCACCTCCGGCCAGCGCCGCCGTGCGAGCGCTCCCGAAAGATGCGACCGGCTCGCCGAAGGTGACCCCGTGCATCTGCTCGAGCGCGGCGCAGGTGGACTCCACCTCGGAGGTCACGATCTCGAGGTAGTGCACCTCGAGGCTCTTCGACCCGGCCTTCTCCTCGCCCTCGAACCCCAGGCTGTGGGGTGCCGCCAGGACCAGGGCCGAGAGGCCGACGAACAGAAGACTGAGAGTGCGCAGATTCATGGGTCTATTTCTCCTGAGTGATCTGGACCAGGTTGCCGCAGGTGTCGTCGAAGACGGCCGTGACCACGGGTCCGTGATCGACCGGGGGTTGAAGGAACTCGACGCCCTCGGAAGAAAGGCGGTCGAACTCGGCCTGGACGTCGGAAACAGCGAAGGAAGCCAGGGGGATGCCGTCCTCGAGCATCGCCTGGCGGAAGGGCCCCACGGCCGGATGCGCGGCGGGTTCGAGCAGGAACTCGACTCCGTCGGGATCCTCGGGCGAAACCACGGTCAACCACTCGAACTCCCCCACGGGAACCTGGGTCTTCTTCTGGAAACCGAGCCGCTCCGTATAGAAGCGCAACGCTTTCTGCTGGTCGTCGACGAACACACCGGTGATGTTGATCTTCAAGGCTTTGGTCCTTTCTTGGGGATAGGCCAACGTTTCCCGATCGCTTTCAAGGGCGTGCCGTCGAACCAGTGCAGCTTGGAACGCCCCTTGCGCTTGGTTCGCACGAGCCCGGCCTCCTCCAGCACGGCCAGGTGCTGGGAAACCGCCTGGCGCGACGAAGCGATCCCGTGAACCATCGCCAAACGACCGCAGAGCTCGAACAAGGTCTGCTCGTCTCGTTTGCACAACTCGTCCAGGATGGCTCGCCTCGTCGGCTCGGACAGGGCTCGGTAGATATCGGTCACGAGGGTCCGTGAAGGCCGGATGATAGGCAAGTCGCCACTTGCATGTCAAGCCCCCCCGCGCACGAGCGTCAGGAGGGTCGGAAGCGAGGATCGATCGCCTTGGCGATGCGGTAGGTGTTCAGGTGAGCCTCGACCGTATCTCCGATGGGTCGGGAGTAGCCACCCCCCAGGGTCAGGACGAAGGGCAAATCTCTCTCACGAAAAGCCGACAGGGCGCGCTGATCGCGCTCGCGCAGCCCATCGAGGGTGACCGCCATGCGGCCGAAGCGGTCGTTGGCGAGGCAGTCGACGCCCCCCTGGTAGAAGACCAGGTCCGGGCGGAAGCGTGAGAAGCACTCCTCGAGAGCCCGATCGAGCATCGCCAGGTAGGTGGCATCCTCGGTGCCATCGGCCAGGGAGAGGTCGAGGTCGCTTTGCATCTTGCGGGCCGGGAAGTTCTTCGCGCCGTGGATGGACAGGGTGAAGACCTGGTCGTCTCCCTCGAAGATGGCGGCCGTGCCGTCCCCCTGGTGCACGTCGACGTCGAAGACCAGGACTCGCCGGACAGCCCCCTCGGCCTGCAGGGTCCGAGCAGCGACGGCGATGTCGTTGAACACGCAGTAGCCGGCGCCGAAGTCCCGGTGGGCGTGATGGGTCCCGCCGGCCAGGTTGCCCCCGGCACCGAACTCGAGCGCCGAGCGCGCGGCGGCCAGGGTTCCGCCGACGCTGGCCAGGGAACGCCGGCACAGCTCTTCGGACCACGGGAAGCCCAGGCGCCGGATCCGCTCGGGTTCGAGCCGTCCCGACAGCATCGCCTCGATGTAGCTTGCATCGTGCACGAGCTCGAGCTGCTCCACCTGGGCCAGGGGCGCAGGCGAGACCTCGTCCGTTCCCAGGACCCCTTCCTCGAGCAAAGCGCGGCGCAGCTCGGCGTACTTCTCCATCGGGAAGACGTGCCCCTCGGGCAGGGGCACCCGGTGGTGATCGCAGAAGAAGACGCGCACGGGATCAGCGTCGGCGCGAGTTGTCCCGGGGCCTGGGCATGGCCGCCAGGTACTGCTTCGGCCAGGGATGGTCGAAGTGCTCGTAGGTCTCGGTAGCCTGAAGAGTCAGGTAGGGATTGGCCAGGTGAGGCCGCGCCAGGGCGCACAGGTCCGCACGCCCCGCGGCCAGGATCGTGTTGACGTGGTCCGCGCCTTGAATGGCTCCGACGGCCATCACCCGCAGGCCGGTCGCGTAGCGGATCGCTTCGGCGAAAGGCACCTGGTACATGCGGCCGTACTCCGGCTCGGATTCCGGCGTGTTGCCCGCGGTGGAGACGTCGATCAGGTCGAGGCCCCTCTCCTCCAGAGCCCGGGCCAGCTCGATCGTGTCCTCGATCGTCGTGCCCTCGTCTCCGGGCAGCCAATCGGTGGCCGAGACGCGCACGGAGATCGGCTTGTGTCGAGGCCAGACCGTGCGCACGGCCTCGAAGACCTCGAGCGGAAAGCGCATGCGCTTCTCCAGCGAACCCCCGTACTCGTCGCTGCGCTCGTTGCCCTTGGGGGACAGGAAGCTCGAGAGCAGGTAGCCGTGGGCCATGTGCAGCTCGACCAGATCGAAGCCGGCCCGCTCGGCGCGCTCGGTCGCACGCACGAAGTCGTCCCGCACCTGGTCCATCTCCCTGCGACCCATTTCCTTCGGCGTCGGCCAGCCCGGTCCGAAGGGAACGGGGGAGGGACCCCAGGTCTGCCAGGCGCGCCCGTCCCGCAGGGGATCGTCCCCCTCCCAGGGAAGGTTGCAGGAGGCCTTGCGGCCGGCATGGGCCAACTGGATCCCCAGCCGGGCTCCGGAGTTGGCATGCACGAAGTCGACGATGTGTCGCCAGGCCGCCTCGTGCTCGTCGGTGTACATGCCCGCGCATCCCAGGGTGATGCGACCCTCGGCCGAGACGTCCGTCATCTCGGTGATGACCAGTCCGGCCCCGCCGACAGCACGGCTGCCGAGGTGCACGAGGTGCCAATCGCCGACCGTGCCGTCGGTCGCCGAGTACTGGCACATCGGCGAGACCACGACGCGGTTGTCCAGGCGCAGCTCCCTCAGGGACAGGGGCGCGAACAGCGGCGCCGGCGTTTCGCCCCGGGAATCGGGAGCGAGGCCGTTGTCCGCCGCGAACTCCTCCCGCACCTGACGCACCAGCTCCGGGTCCCGCAGCCCCAGGTTGTCGTAGGTGATGCGCTTGGAGCGGGTCATCAGGTTGAAGTTGAAGGCGGCGGGCTTCTGGCCGATGTAGCGGGCCGTGTTCTCGAACCAGTCCAAGCTGGTCTGGGCCGCCTTCTGGGTCCGGACCACGTCGACCCAGCGCTCGTCTTCGTAGGTCTGCAGGGCCAAGGGCACGTCCCGCGCGCCCGTATGAACGAACGCATCGCACAGGGCGATGGCATCCTCCATCGCGAGCTTGGTGCCCGAGCCGATGGAGAAGTGGGCGGTATGGGCGGCATCCCCCAGGATCACGATGTTGCCGTGGTGCCAGGATTCGCAGCGCACGGTCGGGAAGCTACGCCAGATGGAGCGGTTCGAGAGCAGCGGATGCCCCTGCAGATGATCGGAGAACAGCTCCTCGAAGTACCGCACCGTGTCGGCTTCGCTGGCCTGGTCGAGACCGGCTCGCCGCCAGACGTCCTCGTGGCACTCCACGATCCAGGTGGACAGCGGCTCGTCCCCGCGCTGGAACGGGTAGGCGTGGACCTGGAACAGCCCGTGCTCGTTCTCGCGAAAGATGAAGGTGAAGGCCTCGAGCAGGCGCGAGGTTCCCAGCCAGCAAAACTTGGCCTTGCCCCAGCGGATGTCGGGCCGGAAGGACGATTCGAACTGGGAGCGGACGAAGCTGTTCAATCCGTCCGCGGCCACGATGAGGTCCGCATCCGAGAAGCGCTCGAGGTCGCCGACCTCCTCCTCGAAGACGAGACCGATGCCCAGCTCGAGGCAGCGGCCGTGGAGGATCTGCAGGAACTTCTTTC
>JAUIEE010000249.1 GCA_030428965.1 bacterium
AGCTGCGCGACGCCTTTTTCAACGCGCCGATGCTCATCAAAAAGCGCAACGACATTGACCCGATCCTGCGCGGCCTCGCTTCGCAGAAGAGCCAGACATATGACAACATGATCGTCGACGACGTGCGCAACTTCCTGTTCGGCCCGCCCGGCTCGGCCGGCCTCGACCTGGTCTCGCTCAACATCCAGCGAGGCCGTGACCACGGATTGCCCACCTTCAACCGAGCCCGCGAAGACATGGGCCTGGATCGCCTGCGCACCTTCGCGGAGATCTCGAGCAACCCGGTCATCCAGCTGAGGCTGATCGTGGCCTACGGCGGAAGGATCAACAGCATCGATCCCTGGGTCGGCGGTCTGGCCGAGGATCACGTGCCCGGAGCCCTGGTCGGAGAGCTGTTCCACCAGGTGATCGCCGAGCAGTTCCGCAAGCTGCGCGACGGCGACCGGTTCTGGTACCAGAGCTACCTGCCGCGCGGCATTCTGCGCTTCGTCGAGCGCCAGAACCTGTCCGGCATCATTCGACGCAACACCGGCATCGGAAGCGAACTCCAGGACGACGTCTTCCACCTGTAGGCTCGTCGTACCCGCAAAGAAGAGCGGACGCCTTTCCATGGGGGAGGGCGTCCGCTTCTTGCTTGGATGCCGATCGACCTAGCCGGTCTCGCATCCGCCGGGATCCGTCAGCCAGCCTTTGTTCTGGAACAGGCGGGCGATGGTGACCTCGTCCGGCAAGCAGCTGTCCCCGGCCTGGGGGCGCGCCTCGAACTCGAGCTGGGCGCATTCCACCTGGACCATCTGGCTGGCGGCGCGGGCCACGCGAACCACGTCGAGCACCCGGTCCTCGAGACGCCGGGCGTCGGGCCGCTGGAAGAGGACTTCCGGGGTGCCATCCTCGATCGCGGCCCAATCGAGGGGCTGGGTTTCCAGGCAGGATGTCAGCCGGACCCGCAGGCACTCTCCCTGGATCTGGAAGCCGGGGCGGCCCAGCAGGGCGAGCAGGGCGGTTCCGTCGTGGGCTTTGAGGCGCAGCTCCTCCACGTCGCACCCCGGCCGCCCCAGGTCGGGACGGGGAAACACCAAGAGGTGGCGCGGGGCGGCTTTCAGTTCCGCCAGGCGCGGTCGCCAGTACTCCGGATCGAGGAGCAGGTGCCGTAGGGACGCTTCCATGTCAGCTGGGGCCGCAGGCGGAGCCAGGAGCTTCGTATCGTCGAACGCGGATTGTTCGAATTCTTTTGGAAAGCGTTGAAACTAGGGAGATCCTGCCCTTGCCAGCGCAAAGCGTCCCCAAGCCCCACGACCTCACCCGGAGAGTGCCCGAAGGCCCCTTCTGGCCTCGCCCCGAGCCTCTCCCCTATGATTTCGCCCCTGACCCCACCTTAAGTAAGGGGTAGACCGGCCCAGCCCCGCCCAGTCCTCGGCTTCCCACCCCCGGGAGGAAGCCCGCGGTCTGGGTGCAGATGCCCTGGGCCGTCGGACCCCGACCGTCGGTCCCGACAACCCGAACTCAACCCATGCTTCTCTTCTCCCTAGCCGCCCTGCTGTTCGCCTCCCCGGAGCCCCCCGGGCCTGCCCAGATGGGGGCCGGCGAAGTCGTCCTGGTCCGCGCCGAGCGACTCATCGTACGCCCCGGCGAGGTGCTCGAAGGCTCCGCTGTCCTCGTGGACGGGGGCAAGATCGTGGCCGTTGGACCCGGGCTGAGCGCTCCGGAGGGGGCTCGAGAAATACAGGGGCAGGTGGTCTGCGCCGCCTTCTGCAACCCGTGGACCTCCCTGGGCCTGGATGGCGGCAGCGTCGGGGACGACAAGACGACTCCGGCCACCCGCACGGCCGACAGCATCGACGCCTGGGCCGATTCGGCCCTGCGCCTGGAAGCCCTGCGGGGCGGGGTGACCACGGCCCGGGTGCAGGCGGGGCTCAAGGCTCCCCTGGGGGGGCTGGGGGCCCTGACCCGGGTGGACGGGGAGTTGCTCGCCAGCGGGGTGAGCGAGGAGACGGGGGCCCTCGTGCTGGGGGAGGCCTGCATGGGGGCGACGATCGGAGTGACCCGCGACGGACGCACCCTCGACATCTTCGATCGGGTGGCCGAGGTCGACAAGCTCATCTCGAGCCTCGACAAGGGACAGCGCTACCTCGAGGAAGAGATCGAGTACCGCTACGAGCTCGAGGCCTGGCACAAGGAGATCGCAGAGCAGGAGAAGGAGCTCGAGAAGGACTTCAAGAAGGCCAAGAAGGACCGCGACAAGAAGAAGAAGGAAGCGGAGGAGAAGGACAAGGAGTTCAAAGAGAAGAAGTACAAGGAGTCGAAGAAGCCCAGGGCTCCCAAGTTCGATGCCGACGATGCGGCCTTGGCCCGCGTGGTGGACGGCCGGGTACCTCTGGTCGTGGAAGTGCACCGAGCTGAAGAGATCCGCGCTCTCCTGGACCAGACCGAAGCCTTCGACCGGCTGCGACTCGTGATTGCCGGGGGCACGGAGGCGGCCGTCCTGGCCGACCGTCTGGTCGAGCGCGAGGTGCCCGTGATCTGCTGGCCGGCTCCCCAGGGCAAGGCGCGCCTGGACGAGATGCAGGAGCACGATCCTGCCCTGGCCTCCGAGCTCTCCGAGGCCGGGGTGACCGTCCTGATCGGGACCGGCGGCTCGCGCCCCTCCCGGGACCTGCGCCTGCTCGCGGCCCTCGCCGTGGGGCAGGGGCTCGATCCCGAAGCGGCTCTTTCCGCCATCACCCAGCGGCCGGCGGCGGTCTTCGACGCCCCCCAACGGCTCGGCACCATCGAACGCGGCAAGGATGCGGACATCCTGGTTCTCGATGGCGATCCCCTGGACGCTTCGACGCAGGTCCAGTACGTGATCACCAACGGACGCGTCGTCATCGAACCCTGAAGGAGCATCGAAATGACAACGATCACCGCGCTGTTCGTCTCCACGCTGGCCCTGGCCGCTCCCGTCCAGGAAGCGCAGCAGGGCATGTTCCAGGTCAAGGCCAAGGAGATCGTTCTCGGGGACGGAAGTCGCATCGAGGACGGTGTGCTCCTGATCGAGGGCGGCAAGATCCGGAAGCTGGGGCGGGGAGTCGAGCTGGACGCCGCCTATCCCGTCATCGAGCACGAGGGCGTGCTGACCGCCGGAATGGTGGTTTGCCAGTCCCAGAGCGGGGCCGACGGAGAGGACTACGACGAGAGCCGTTCGCTCCTGCCCGAAGCCCGCATGGTGTATGCCTTCGACCGGGACCACTCGGACTTCGAGAAGGCCCTGCGCTGCGGGGTCACGACCCTCGTCCTCACCCCCAGCGAAGAGAACCTGGCCGGCGGCTTGACCGCCGTCGTCAAGAGCACCGGTGACGACGTCGTGCGCGAGGACGCCCACCTGGCCCTGTCCTTCACCCGTGGAGCCCTGACCGGTGGTCCGCGCGGCTTTTCGCTGTTCTTCGGTGCGGCCGAATCGCTCTCCAGCCGTTCGGGCGGGCCCGAGAACACGGACTCCTCCGAGCGGGGCACGCGCTTTCCCACCAGCTACTCGGGAGCGGTGCACGCCCTCGAGCAACGCTTCGATCAGCCCTCCGGCCCCTTCCTGGCTGCCTCGAACGGCGAGCTGCCCGTGCTCATGGAGGCTTGGGACCGCAACGAGATCGCTCGAGCGCTGCGCTTTGCGAGGGAACGAGGTCTGCGCGGCGCCATCGTCGGGGCGACCCTGGCAGGCGACTTCTCGCAGCAGCTGGCCGCGTCCGGACTCGGTGTCGTGCTCGGACCGTTCCACGTCGGGCAGACGCGACCCTCCCTGGAGTCGGTCGCTCGCTTGACCGAGGCGGGAGTGACGATGGCCTTTGCCCTGGACGCGCCCCGCTACGACCCCAACCAGCTCCGGCTTTCCATCGGGCTGGCCCTGTCCGTGGGGGCGGACAAGAGTCAGGTCTGGAAGGCGCTCACGAGCGACGCGGCCAGGATCGCCGGCGTCGAAGACCGCGTCGGAACCCTGGAGCGCGGCAAGGACGCCGACTTCGTTCTGTGGAGTGGGGATCCGCTCGACCTGAAGAGTCGTGTCCAGGCCGTCTACGTCGGCGGTCGTCTCGCCTACCGAGGAGATCAGTGATGAAGCCTCTATCGATGCCCTTCAGGTTGTTCTTGTCGGGGGTCTCGCTGGCTCTCGCGGTTTCCCCGGCCGCGGCCCAGGACAGCTGGGTGATCCGAGCCGATGCGGTCTACACCGCGGACGGTGAGGCCATCGAAGGCGGTTTCGTGGCCGTCTCCGACGGCAAGATCGCCGGCGTCGGGCCTGGTTCGGGTGGGGGAGGCGACGTGCTCGAAGCGGCCGCCGTCACGCCCGGCTTGATCGATCTCTCGGTGCGCATCGGTACGCGCGAGTTCTCCGTCGAGCAGTCGACCGAGACACCGATCGAGCTGGACGTGGCCGATACCCTCGACCTGTTCTCCTACCGCTGGGCGCGTGAGCTTCGCAGCGGGGTGACCACGGTGCTCGCCACCCCGTACGACAACGCCGTGCTGGGTGGATACGGGACCGTGCTCAAGACCGGCGGTGAGCCCACCCTCGAAGGGCGTACCCTCAAGGGCAAGGCCGTCCTGCGCGCCTCGATGGGCAGCCAGCCCAGCTCGGGCAACTACCCGCCCCGCGGCACGTCGCCGAGCAACTTCTACGCCCGGCGCCCGACCACCCGCATGGGCGTCGAGTGGGTCTTCCGCAAGTCGTACTACGACGCCCTGGCGGACGAACAGAACGATGACCCCAGGCTCGCCATCCTGCGCGAGACGATCCAGGGCAACCTGCCCGTGGCCGTCCAGGCCTGGGCGACCCAGGACGTGCGGACCGCCGTCTACCTCAAGGAGGAGTTCGGCATCCCGCGCATGTTCCTGGACGCCGCCGCCGAGGCCTGGAAAGAGCCGGCCCTCCTGGTGCGCTCCGGCGTGGGTGTCGTGCTGCCGCCCTTCTCGTTCGAAGGGCGTGTCTCCGACGGCTACACGAACGCCGAGCACTTCCTCGCCCTCGACAGCGCCGCCAAGTTGCACGCGGCGGGGGTTCCGATCGCACTCTCCGCCCACAACGCCATGGACGTCGGTAGCCGGCTTCCGCGCCAGGCCGGCATGGCCATGCGCGGCGGGCTCTCCTTCGAGGCTGCCCTGGCCGCCGTAACCCTGGAGCCGGCCCGCATGGTCGGTGTCGAGGACCGTGTCGGCACGATCGAGGTCGGCAAGGATGCGGACCTCGTCCTGTGGAGCGGCAAGCCCTTCGAGCTCACCTCGCGGGTCATCGGTGTCCTTCTGGACGGGGTGCTCGTGGTCGATCCGCGCGAGGAGCAATGACCATGGCCACTGCCCGGCAATCCGAGAACCATTCCACCACTTCAGTTCCCTTGGAAGACAACCCCATGAAGGCCTTTCGATCCCGAATCTTCCGTCCTGCCCTGGTCTGCGCACTGTCGACCTTCGCTCTTTCCAGCGTTGCCAGCGGCCAGTCCGAGAAGCTGGTCATCGAAGCCGGGCGCATCATGACCCTCGCCGGCGAAGACATCGCCGACGGTGTCATCGTCATCGACAACGGGCGCATCACGGCCATCGGTAGCCAGGACGAGGTCGAGAAGCCCTGGGACGCCCAGGTGATCGGGGGCCCCGAGTTCACCGCCTTCCCCGGCTTCATCGAAGCCCACAGCTACCGCGGCATGGATCGGCCGAACGAGAACGTCGACGTGGCGCCGTTCCTCGACGTGCGCGACTCGGTGGATCCGGTGGCCTACTACTTCGAGGACTGCCTGCGCTGGGGCATCACGAACGTGAACATCCAGCAGGGCAACAATTGCGTGATCGGAGCCCGGGGCATGGTGGTGCGGCCGACGGGAATGACGATCGAGGAGATGGCCGTGCGGCCCAACTTCGGTCTGAAGATGTCGGCCTCCCCCAAGTCCGGCAAGTCGCGCGCGACCCAGGCCCAGTCCCTGCGCGAGGCTTTCGGCGAACTGCGCCGGTACCTGGAAGATCTGGTCCAGGCGGAGAAGGACGAGAAGGGTTTCGCCGCCCGTGAAGCGATGTTCCAGGGACGCGAGCTCGACGGCGAGAAGGCCGAAGGGCGGCCGATGGGGGGCACCGCCTGGAAGGTCGAGGGCCTCGAGATGATTCCGCGCGGCGCCATCGACGAGAAGATGGAGCCGCTCCTGGACGTGGTCGAGGGAAGGCGCCAGGTCTTCTTCTACTGCGGGGGACCGACCGACGTTCCGCGCGCCCTGGACCTGGCCCGGGAGAACGGGTTCTTGCCGCGAACGGTCCTCGTGATCGACGAGAGCTGCTGGAAGGCGGCCGACCTGATCGCCGAGGCCGGCGTTCCCGTGGTGCTCGAGGGCAGCTTGGTCCATACCGAGCGGGATGCGATCACCGGGGAAGAGATCGAGACCTTCGTGCCGGACGAGCTCGCGGAGAGAGGGGTGCGCTTTGCGCTGTCCTCGGAGAACGCCAGCACCAGCTCCCTGTGGTACCAGGCCGCTCTGGCCATCGGCCTCGGGCTGGATCGTGACGCCGCCCTGGAAGCTGTCACCCGGGTTCCAGCCGAGATCCTCGGGCTCGGCAAGGAGGTGGGGAGCCTGGAGGTCGGCAAGCTCGGCAACGTGTGCCTGTTCTCGGGCGACCCCCTGAGCGTTACCTCCTGGGTGGAGCACGTCGTCATCGAGGGGCGCGAGGTCTACGACCGCTCCGAGGACGTGCGCAACCGTCACCTGCTCGAGGGCGTTCAGCCGGCGGGCACGGCGGTGCCCGGGGGCGACGACGCCGAGCACGGCGTTCACGGTGAGAGTCGCGAGAAGGGCGGGAAAGACGAGGAGGGCAAGTAATGCAGCGACGAAGCCTGCTCTTCGTCCTGGCCCTGTGCCTGGGCCTGGCCTCCTACCAACCGCCCAGCCGTGACCTGGTCGCGGTCAAGGCGGGCACGATCTACACCCTGGAACAGGACCAGGTCCTCGAGGATGGGGTGCTCCTGGTGCGCGACGGGAAGATCGTCGCGCTCGGCCAGGGCATCGAGATCCCCGGAGATGCTCGCATCGTGGACTACGGACCGGACTCCGTCCTGATCCCCGGGCTCGTGGCCGCCCATTCCCTCTACGCCTCGGGCCGCCCTTCCGCGCGCACGGCCTCTCCGGGACTGCGCGCCGTCGACGGCTTCGACTTCTATTCGAAGCTCGCCGGCGCCGTTTCCTCCGGCGTCACCTCGCTGTACATCACGCCCGCCGAGAACCGCCTCATCGCCGGCACGGGCGGCGTGGTCAAGGTCCGGGGTCGCAACATCCAGGAACGTACGCTCAACCCGAATGCCGCCATCCACGGCGCCGTCGACTCCTCCGCACGCAACACGCCGGGCTTCTGGGAGCCTCCGATCCCCGCGACCGTCGACGTCGGCATCGGATACGCCAAGCCCCAGTTGCCGAAGACCCTCATGGGGGCCATGGTCGCCCTGTCGGAGCTGGTGGACATCGCGCGTTCCGGCGACACCGAGAGCGACTACGGCCCGGCTATTCCGGCGGACCTGC
>JAUIEE010000250.1 GCA_030428965.1 bacterium
GGGTCTCCTTCATGGTTCTCACGCGGTGGGTGTCGAAGTACGCGGTCCCGATCCTCCGCCCTTCCTTGTAGGCGTGGTAAGGACGGACGATCTTGTGGGTGATCTCGCACTTCGCCAGCTTGCGCGCCGCCTTCTCCTGCTTCTTCGTGAGGTAGATGTTGGGGCGCTCGATGCGACACTCGGGGAAGGCCAGCGCGAGAGCCTCTTCGACCGTCAAGAAGGTCTTGCCCTTGGCCGAGGCCGGGTTCGCACCTGCCAGGAGGAAGACGGCGGCGACGAGACCCGCAAGGAAGGAGCGGCGTGTCAGAGATAGCTGCTGCATGGATCAGAAGGTGTAGCCCAGGGAGAAGTTGGCTTGATCGTCCCCGTCGTCGAAGTCCTGGAACTCGATCTTGAACACGATCGAGGACAGGGGCTGGATGTTGAGGCCAAGGGTGGTCACCTCGACGTCGTTGGCCGGGTTGGAGGCGAAGCCCGTGGGGACCTCGGCCTGGGTATCCACGTTCTCCCAGCGCACGTAGGGGTAGATGGACATCTGGCTCTCCGGATCGAGCAGCCCCATGACGTCGTACGCAGCTTCCAGGTAGTAGCCCTGAAGCTCTTCACCAACGGATTGGTTCCCGACGAATCCATTGGCGGCGTTCAGCTCCGCGACGTCGTCCACCTCGGCCATCGCCGCCAGGGCGCGCAACCACCAACCCTTCGCCTTGTACTCCGCGTGGGCCTCGTAGACCATCGTCCCGGTCGACCCGAGACCGGCCTGGTCCTGTCCGGCATTGCCGTAGTAGACGGAAGCTCCGGCCAGGAAGCCGGGGGTGTCCGTCCAGTCCGCGCGTGCCACGAAAGCCAGGTCTTCGGCCAGAGCTTCGCTACCCCTTTGACGCCCGCCGCGCAGTCCGCTGGCACTGAAGTCCATGCCGTCGAAGCCGTTGACGATGTAGCTGCGATAGCTGATGGGCCCTGCGTCGCCAAAGACGCCGACCCCGTTCTCCCGCCAGGTGCTGGGCATGATGCGGGTCTCCGTCAGGGGCCGGGTGGCCCCCAGGAAGGTGGAGGGTTCGTGCAGCTCGTTGAGGAAGCCCATGGGGACGAGCACCATGCCGCCCCGGAAGTTGACCGCATCGGTGTACAGGTAGTCCAGGTAGGCGAACTCGACGGAGACGCTGCCGTTGGCTGCGGTGGAGGCGTGCTCGAATTCGATCTCGGAGTTGAAGACCCAGTTGTCGTTGTACTTGTAGCCGAAGTAGAGCACCGAGCGGACGAAGTCGAACTCGTCCGTACGTCCGCCGTTCCTCCGCTCGTAGAGAGCCTCGCCGTAGCCACCGATCGAGATACCCTGGTCCTTGCGATAGATCTTCGAAGCGCTCGGGCCGAGGCCGTAGACGCTGTCGCCGACCGGCAGGAAGAGGTCCCCCAGCTCGAAGCCCTCGAGCTCCGTCGAAAGCACGTCGATGCGACGGCGCAGCTCCTGGTTCTCGCTCTCGAGGTTGTCGAGCCGTTCCTCGACCTCGGGGGACTGGGCCTGAACGCTGGAGGCGAAGAGGCCCAGGGCCAGAAGGTGCCGGATTCGAGTCTTCATGTAGAGGGGGGCTACTCTCGGGTAGCGAGTGCTGGGGTGGCTAGGAAGGTCAGTTCGAGCTCGGCGACGAGCCCGCGAATTCGACCGCGCAGGCCGGGGGTCGCCGTGGCCTGCAGACCCTGCGGGGAAGAGATCAGGTGCAGCGCCTCGAGTCCGTCCTGGCGAGCGGCCCAGGCCAGTCCCCGCTCGGGCCCCAGCACGAAGAGTGCCGTGGAGAGGGCGTCGGCCGTCGTGGCGTCGCGGGCCCAGACCGTCATACTGCCCACGTCGGGAGCGGGCGTTCCCTTCCGAGGGTCGAGGATGTGGCTCCGCCTCTCGCCCCCGACGACGAGACCACGCTCGCTGTTGCCCGAAGTCGCCAGGGAGCCTCCCCGAGAGACCACCTCGAGGACTATCTCCCCACGCTCGAGCGGATGGGCCACGCCGTAGGGCCAACCGTCGGCTTGCCCGACGAATCGCACCTGGCCCCCCAGGTTCAGGACGGCCTTGCGAATGCCCGCGCGCTCCAGGACCGCGCAGGCTTCGTCCAGCCCGATGCCTTTCCCGAAGGCACCCTCCTCGAGCTGCATCTCGGAACGGCGCGTCGCCCTGCCCCCTCCGACTTCGAGGGAGGCCATCGAGCCTGCAGCCAGGGCCTGCTCGAGCTCGGATTGCGAAGGCTGGCGGCCACCTTCCCGCAGGCCCCAGGCTTGTACCAAGAGGCCCAATCCCGGGTCGAAGGCCCCCTCGGTCCACTCCCACAGGTGCCGCGCGCGACCCAGGTGGCGCTCCAGGTCCGAACTGAGCTCGAAGGGCTCCCCGACCGGCGTACGGTTGAGGCGCGAGAGCTCGCTCTCGGGCTTCCACGTGGACAGGCAAGTCTCGACGCGCTCCACCTCCCGCAGGGCCAGCTCGCTCGCCTCCAGAGCCTGGGCGCGGGTCTCGGCCCAGACCGAAAGCTCCAGGACGGTGCCCATGGCCAGGACCTTTCGTTCGACCAGCTCCTGGGCGGCGGCGAGCGCGGCGCCGGCGAGGGCGGCCCAGATCGGGAGGCTGGTGAAGGTCTTCATGGCGAGGGGCCTTCTCGGCCCGGGGCGCAGATTCAATTGAGACTGAGTCTCAGAATCAAGCGCAAAATCCGACCAGCCCGCCATTCTTCGAGGGCGGCGCAGAGCCGGGGGGCTAGGAGCCGCCGGAAGGCTCGGCGACCCGATCGCGCTGGCGGGGCCCGCCCCCGAACAGGGCCTCGGCCCGCCCGGCGAGCCGATGCCAGGGGCGGGCCCGGCGCAGGACCCTGGAGACGCCGCGCCAGGTGCGCTTCCAGCCTCCGGGGTCCGACCGGCCCAACCCTTCCCCGTAGCCCGCCAGGAAGCGGGCATGATCGCTGCGCCGCAGGAACGGCCGGCCCCAGGACTCGATCCGCAGCACCGAGCGCAACAGACGCGCCAGATCCGCCTGGCGCTCGCCCTCCCCCAGAGGTTCCCCGAGGCGGCAGCGATCGAGATCGAGCACCCAGACCTTGGGCGTCCGCACCGCCGGGAGCTCCCGCTCCACCAGGAGGTTGCGCGGGGTCAGGTCCCCGTGCTGGAGCCCGGCGCGGTGCATGTGCCCCAGGCATCGCCCCGTCTCTCGCAGCACGCGGGCGCGCAAGGCTTCGCACACCTTCCCGTCGCGCACTTCTTCCAGAAAGTGCCCCAGCTCGCAGGTGCCCTCCAACCTCAGGCTGACCAGATCCAGGTGCCAGCCCCAGAAGCGAGCCCGTCGTGCCCGCGCGGCAACCACCTCGCTGGTCGGTACCCGCAGGAGGCGCAGCTGAAACGAGAGCAGCAGCTCTTCGAAGGGCCGATCGGGCGCGAGGAAGCGCTTGCCGGTCAGCCAGCGCAGGAGCCCACCGTGGTGAAACGTGCGCACCAGCGCACGCCGCTCCCCCAGGTGAAGCTCGCCGAGGGGACGACGCCCGAGCACGTCGCTGGTGGCAGGCTCGACCTCGTCATCCGGGCCAAAGCCCGAGCAAAGCAACTCCCCCAGGAGATCCCGACGAGCCACCAACCAGCCGCGCTGCCCCTTCTCCGCGACGAAGGGCGCGGGGATCTCGTCCAGCTGGGACGGAGCTCGCAACGTCGGCGCGGAGACTAGAGACCGGCGCCGAACGAGCTCGAGTCGTCGGACTTGGACGGCTTCGGCTTCTCGGGTGCCGGGGCCTCGCGTTCCACTTCGACCGGACGCTCCCGGCGCGGCTCACGCCCGCGACGGGGCGCACCGGCCTCCTCCAAACCGATGCCGAAGGGCGCCGCGTCCGCCGGCTTGTTCTCCTGACGCGCCGGTTCGCGCACCGGCTCCTTGGGGGTCGGACGAGGGATCTCTCGATTGGACTCCGAGCGACGGGAGCCGCGGTCGCGGGACCGTCCTCGATCGTCGTCTCGACCGCCACGCTCCCTGCGCTCCCCACGGCGCCCCGAGCGTTCGGCGTGTACGGGCTCGCGCTCACGCTCGCGCGGGCGCTCCTCGGAACGGTCGCGATCGTCTCGATCCCAGTCGCGGTCGCGATCACGATCACGGTCGCGTCCCCGCGAGCGCCGGCGTCCGCCTTCTTCCCCGTCGCGATCGCCGTCCTCGCCTCGACCCCGTCCTCGGCCGCGGCCCCGCCCGCGCCCGGACCGCTCGCGACGACCTCGACCTGCGTCACGCTCCCTTCCGATGCGATTCGGCGGGCCGGAACCGTCGTCGTAGGTCTCTTCGACTTCGAGCAGGTGCGTGGGGATTTCCTCCGCCAACCACAGGGAGATGCGGTCGAAGAAGTTGACGCCTTCTTCCCAGGCGTCGAGGGCCCGGATCTTGAGCACGGTGTACTCGGTCGCGGCACGTCGCCCGGACTCGCGCGCATCGTCCAGGGTCAGGGCCAGGTGCAAGAAGCGCCGGCGTCCCCCCCGCAGCCCGAAGCGGCGGGCGCGCTCCACCTGGTCCCGGGGCAGGGCGACGAACAGGAGCTCGGGCGGCTTGGCCGCCGGGCCGGGCTCGACCGGAATCGAGTGGCCGTACAGGGCGCGAATGCGGTCCCCCTGGATCTCGTAGCGCACCCGGTCGCCCGATTCGACCGCTTCCACCACGTCCTCTTCGACGACCCGCTCCCCCAGCCGCTCGTTCAGAGCCCGCACGGTGTCCCCCAGATCAGCGTAGCCGTGGGCGTCCAGCTCCAGGTCGAACTTGTCCGGCTGGTGGCGCAGCAGAAAGGCCAAGGAACGGGTGATACGTTCGATCAAGGGCGCAGAGTTCATCGGGAACCAAGGTGATCAGCGGGTTCGAAAGGGATCTTAGGGCAGAGATTCTACGCCTTGTCTCGCCCGAACGCCCCCTCCCAAGGGGGGAAGTCCCACGCGACGCGTTCAACCGGCCGTCCCGCCGCCGAGAACGGCCAGGAGAAGCCCGACCGCGGCCAGGCCCACGCCGACTTCGAGCTGCCTGCGGACGCGCTCCTCGAGCCCGCCCACGGGCAAGAGGGGGCGGACCCGCCCGACGACGGGCAGCAGGACGAGGGTCCCCAAGAGGCCCAGGGCCAGGGGAGGAGGCCAACCCCCGAGCAAGAGGGACAGGGGCTCCACGGGGATGTCCCCGGACTCTCCCGCGCCCAGCGCCTGTCGCAGGGACTCCGCGCTGCGCACGGTGGCGAGGGACGACAGCCAGGCCACGCCCAGCAGACCGAGCAGCCCCCAGAAGGGCAGACCCAGGGTCCAGAGAAGGGCCCAGGCCACACTGCCCCACAGCCCGACCTCGAGCCCGCCAAGGGAAGGCGGCGAACGCTCGGCCAGGGGCACCAAGCGAGCCACCGCAGAGGTCGAGGTCTCCAGGGCCCAGCCGAGGACCGCCCCCGAGACCGCCAGCATCCACACCAGCGAGATCAGGAAGGCCTGGAGCAAGCGGTCCGCCCGGAGCTGGACCCGGTAGAGGGGCAGGAAGGCGAGGGTGGACAGGGCGAGGAACACCCCCGGCAGTCCGGAGAAGATCCCCAGGGAGGCGGCGCCGAAACCGAGCGCGATGGCGCACGGCCAGGAGACCTCGGCCCTCACCCAGAGCTGGTCGGCCTCGGATCCGGGCTCCCCCTCCGGCCGCTCCGCCTCAGGTTCCGTGGCCGGCATGGAGCGGCCCCTCCTCGCCCTCCGAACGGGAGATGATCGCGGCCCCGCAGGAATCGGACCAGACGTTGACCATGGTGCGCAGCATGTCGAGCGGCCGGTCCACGGCCAGGAGCAGGGCGGCCCCCTCGAGGGGCAGGCCCAGGGCCGAGAGGATGGCGAGCATCATCACCAGGCCCGCCGAGGGAATCCCGGCGGCTCCCACGCTGGCCAGGAGGGCCATCACCACGACCAGGCCCTGATCCCCGAGGGTCAGGGCGAAGTCCGGACTGACGCTCGAGTAGTACTGGGCCAGGAAGATCACCCCGATGCACTCGTAGAGCGCGGTCCCGTCCATGTTGATCGTGGCGCCCAGGGGCAGCGTGAAGGAGGTGATCTTGTTGGAGACCTTGCCTCGGCTCTCGACGGTCTCGAGGGTCACGGGCAGGGTCATGCTGGACGAGCTCGTGCTGAAGGCCGTCATCAGGGCGGGAGACATGGCCTGGAACCAGCGACGGGGCGAGATGCCGCCCAAGAAGCGCAAGAGCAGGGGCAGCGTGACGGCGGAGTGCAACAGGAGCGCCAGGGTCACGCAGACCATGTAGACGAACAAGGGTTCGAAGACCCCGAAGCCGGTGCGTGAGACGACCCGCACCATCAGGCAGAAGACGCCGTAGGGCAGGAGCAGGAGCACGCCCTCGGCCATGCGCAGCATCACCGCGAAGGCGGACGCGAAGAACTCCGACACCCGCGTCCGGTGGGGCTCCTCGGTGCGCGTGATGAAGAAGCCGAAGAGCAGGGCGAAGAAGATGACCGAGAGCATGGCCCCGTTGTCTCCGAGGGCGTCGAAGACGTTGGACGGCACCATGCGCTTGAGCACCTCGAGGAAGCTCTCGTCGGGAGCGTCCCCCTTCTCGAGGGAGGCGAGCCCCAGCTCGGCTCCGTCCCCGGGCCGCATCAAGGTGACGAGCACCTGCCCCAGGAGAACCGCCAGGAGGCTCGTGCCCAGGTAGTAGGCGAAGGTCTTGAAACCCAGGCGGCGCAGGTCGCCGAAGGCCCCGACCCCGGCCACGCCGCTGACGATCGAGGTCAGCACGATGGGCACGATCAGCATCTTCAGGAGCGCCATGAAGATGTCGGCCACGAAGTCGAAGGGCGCGATCCAGAGGGCGCGGGACGAATCGGGTCGCATGCCCAGGGTCAGGATCTTCGCCTGCTCGCCCTCTTCCTCGATCCAGATCACGTCCCCGTTGGCCGCGTCCGCGAGGACCCGCTCGAAGTCGTCCGGCGTGAGCAGGGGAACCCGCTGCTCCCTGGCGCGCCCCTTGTCCGTGACGACGCCGGTGACCCGGCTGCCGGGCGCGAGACCGGCCTTCGCCGCGGGGGACCCCGGAGCGACGGACTCGACCTGCAGGCCGCGCTCTCCGGCGGACCAGTCGACGCCGGCCCAGGCGGACGCTTCGGTCCAGAGCTGAAGCCCCAGGCCCAGGAGCACCCCCGCCGCCATCCACAAGAGCACCTTCCAGTGGAACTTCATGGCCGCAGGGTAGCGCAGCCGAGTGACGGGAGGAAACGACTCCCCCCCGCCGGCACGAGTCCCGGCCGCGAGCCAGCGCCCGCGGCCCGTCACGTTGCGCTAGTCGGCGAAGCTCACCGGCTTGAGGTCCATGTCCGCGGGAACGGGAACCCCGAGCAGGTCCAGGGCCGTCGGGGCGATCTGCAAGAGCTTCATGCCCTCTTCGGGCTTGGCCAGCTTGCGGTTCGAGAAGAACACCCCGGCCACGTCCGGCAGGGAGACGGACACGTGACCGCCGGACCAGTTGGACCGGTTGTCCGTGCAAACC
>JAUIEE010000251.1 GCA_030428965.1 bacterium
GGCGGCCTCGAGCTCTTCTCCTTGGCGCTGCAAGACATCAGCCAGGCTCAGATGCGCATCCCAGCGCCCCGGATCGATCTCGATCAGCTCGCGGTAGATCTCGATCGCGCGGTCGTACTCGAGGCCGGGGCCCACATGGCGTTGACCGAAGGTACCGAGCTCGTGGCTCATCCCCAGGACGATGCGTGCGTTGCCGGACTCGGGGGTATCGCCCGTGATTCGAATCGCCTCCTCCAGGTGACGACGCGCTTCGCCGATGCGCGGAGGCTCCTGCATCAGGTAGTAGCTACCGAGTCCTGCCTGGGCCACGAAGCAGCGCGGCTCCTCGACCAGCAGAGCTTCGTAGAAGCTCCCGTTGTCGCGCCACGCCTCGGCCCGTTGCAGGGTGACAAAGGTCCCCCAGCCGGCCCAGACCAGGGCCAAGAAGGCTGCGATCGAGTGCCAGGGCTGCGGACGCCAGGTCCGCACCCAGCAGGCCACGGCGATCACGAAGAAGGCGGATGGAACGAACAGGAAGCGCAACGACGTTCCGGCCGACGTGGGCAAGAGTCCGGACGAGGGCAGCCAGGGAAGCAGCGAGGCGACCCACAGGAACGCTCCGCGCGGCGCCCGGCGAACGAGCCCGAGCCAGCCCAGGCCGAGGACGAGGCCTCCCAGGGCGACCAGGATCCGGGATGCACCGTCAGGAAGCGGGTAGGTGTACGGGGCGCTGGCCGGGAGGGTCGTGAGCAGGTGGTGAAAGCTCACCGGCGCGACGAGCAGGCTCAATCCGACCAGCGCATTGCGGCTCGCGAAGGTCCAGCGTTCGAACGCGCTGTAGTCGGCGGCATGGGCGTGGTCGAAGGCGGCGCTGCCGAGGACCTGGAAGCGAGCTACGAGGTACAAGAGAAGCACGGCGGCGTGGGGCAGGTAGGCCAGGGACTCGCGGCCGAAGAGGCGCCGCAGCGATCCGTCCCTCAGCCACAGATCGGCCGCGACCAGGATCCCGATCAGGGGCAGGGCCATCTCCTTGGCCCCGACTCCCAGCGCGTAGGCCAAGGCCGACACGAACAGCCAACGTCCACCGCGTCCTTCCCGAAAGAGCAGGAAGCTCTCCAGGCCGATCAGGACCCCGAGAGCCCCCAGGAGATCGGCCCGCCCCACGACGGGGAAGACCGCCTCGGTGTGGGCTGGATGGGCGGCAAAGACGACCAGCACGAGGATCGGCGTCCAGCTGCGCCCCAGGAAACGGCGCACGAGGGGCGCGAGGGCCAGGATCACCATTCCATAGAAGACGGCGTTCCAGGCGTGGTGCACACGATTCGTCGCGACGCCCAGGCTGCGCGCCAGGGTCCCGTCCGCCAGGAACGAGAAGAGCGTCAAGGGGCGCCAGTTCGAGGCGCCGACGTCCATGCCGAGCTGCGGAGGCCACCAGGGCAAGCTCCAGACCTCGCCCCAGCGCAACTGGGAGACGACCGCGTTGCGCTCGACCACCTTGACGTCGTCGAGAACGTAGCCGTTGGAGAGCCCCGACGTGTAGAGCAGGGCGCCGAGGGCGGCGATCGCGAGCACCCACAGGGTGCCGGGGCCGGGCTTGGGAGGCGGTGCGTGGACCGTCACCGGGAGTCGGGCTTGGGGGAGCGCTGGCGACCGCGCTCCCCTCGGTTCTTGACCGGGTCGATGCGGTTGAGGATGCGCCGGCGCAGCTTGGTCAGGGGCCGCACGAGGGTGGAGTGGATGCGCACGGGCAGAGGCCGGCGACGGGACGCGGCCAGCTCCTCCTCGCTCATCAAGTCCGGACGGGTCCGGCGCTTGAGCTTGAGGAGGTGATAGCGGTCGCCCTGCTGAAAGCGAGCGCGCAGCCAGCGTAGCGGCAAGAGGTCGCCGCCGTGGGACTCGGGCCAGTACCAGGAGATCTGGAAGTCGAACAGGTAGGGATGACCGTCGTCCCCGACGAGCACGTTCTCGCACTTCTCCAGGTCCACGTAGGCCATCTTGCGGCGATGGATCTCGGTGACGGCCGCTTCGAGCCGCGGGAAGAAGGCGTCGGGCACGCGCTCCCCCTTCGCGAGCTCATGACCCTCCACGAACTCGTGGGTCATGCCGTACTTGCCATAGCGCCCGGTGAAGGCCGGCACGGTCTCGAGATCCTCGAGCTGCCGGAAGACCCTGGACTCGTGCCAGGCGTGCAGCCTCCCGATCCAGGACAGGGGCAAGCCGAAGAAGCTCGCGGTGCGCCCGATCTTGAGGATGACGCTGCCCGACTGGTCGACCCCCACGTAGCGCGCCGTGAAGGCGAAGAAGTCGTGCTTGAAGATGTGGTCGAGGCGGAAGACCCCGCGCTCGATCTCGATCTCCGGAGGTGGCTCATCCCGGCCCAGGGCCAGCAGCCAGGGCGGCGTCTTCTTGGTTTCCATGGGAGAGCCCGGGCCCGCCATCATCCTCCAGAGCCCCCGGACAATCCAATCGCCCCCGCTTTATACGTGCAATTATAATACGCAGACGTATATTACGGCGATGGCAACCCTCCCTGGCAGCACCTTCATCGGCCGTGAACGCGAACTGGGCGTCCTCGAGGAGTTCGCCGCCTCAGGTCGGCCGGAGCTCTTCGTCCTCTATGGAAGGCGCCGCGTCGGCAAGACCGAGTTGCTCCAGAGGCTCTGCCAGCGGGGCCGCGCGGTCTACTACCTGGCCGCCCAGGTCAGGGACCGGGACAACCTGCGGGGCTTCAAGGCGGCCCTCCAGGAGGGCCTCGGGGACCCGCTGATCGAGAACGTGGAGTTCAGCGACTGGTCCGCTGCCCTGGGCTACGCCGCCGAGCGCGCCGCGGACGAGCGACTGATCGTCGTGCTGGACGAGTTCCCCTACCTGTGCGAGGCGAACCAAGGGCTGCCGTCCTTGATCCAGCGCTTCTGGGACCAGCGCGGCAAGAACTCCAGCCTGATGCTCGTCCTGTGCGGCAGCCAGGTCTCCTTCATGGAGCAGGAGGTCCTGGCGGAACGCTCCCCGCTGTTCGGGCGCCGCACCGGTCAACGACGGCTGGAACCGCTGACCCCCAGCGAGACCCTGGCCTTCTTCCCCGACTGGAAGGTCGAACACGCCGTCCTCGCCTACGGGATCCTCGGCGGCATGCCCGCCTACCTGCGGCGCTTCGATCCCGGGCTTTCGATCCAGGAGAACCTCGCGCGCGAGATGCTGCGCCCCGAGGGCTACCTGTTCGACGAGGTCCAGTTCCTCCTGCGCACGGAGCTCAAGAACCCGGCCACCTACAACAGCATCCTGACCGCCCTGGCCCAGGGAGCCGAACGGGTCGGCGACATCGCCCTCTCCGTCGGCGTCGACTCCACCACGGCCAACCGCTACCTGCACGTCCTGCGCGAGCTGCGCCTGGTCGAACGCGAGATTCCCCTCACCGATCCTGACCCGCTGCGCTCGCGCCGGGGGACCTACCGCATCTCCGACCGCTTCATCGCCTTCCACTTCCGTCACCTGCAACCTCACCTGTCCCTGATCGAAGCCGGCCGGGGCAGTCGCGTGTTCGAGGAGTTCATCCACCCCGACTTCGAATACCTGGCCGAGGAGTCCTTCACCGAGTTCCTGTGCGAGCACCTCCGGCGGGAGGCCGCGGAGATCCTCGGTGAAGAGGTGGTCGAGGTCGGGCGACACGGCGGTGAAACCGTGCGGGCCCTGGCCCGCACCTCGGAGGGCCGCGGCATCGCGGCCGTGGCCCGACGCGCCTACAAGGCCGCCCCTGGGGCCCTGGAGCGCGAATCCAAGCTCCTGGAGCAGGTCTTCCCCAAAGGACTCACCCAGCTCGTGTATTCGCTTTCGGAGGATTCGGCGAAACCTCTGGAGGTCGAGCGCGTATCCCCCGCCCGATGAGCCTCGACAAGAAGTTCAACGAGTACTTCACGGCCCTCGACCGCGCCGGAAACAAGGACCGCTGCTTCCTGTGCCGTCGCTCGGCCGCGGAGGTGAAGGCCTTCTTCGGCTTCCACGAGGACGGCACGCCGATCGATGCCGAGCGCTACGGTCTCGAGGACGTCGTGCTCGAGCCCAAGATCGACATCATGAGCTACAAGGGCACGCGTCCTGTCTGCGCGGTCTGCCAGCTCAACTTCGACACGATCTTCCTGGCCCCCAACGGTAAGGCCGTGCTGGCCAAGCTCTTGCGCGAGCTCGAGCAAGATCGCGAAGGCCTTTGGTCCGAAGGGGACGGAAACCCCTAGCCGCGCGTCGAGGAGAGGTGCGCGCTGTCTCGGCCGCGATCGTGCCGTGAATCAGCGCCCCGTGTCGCGGGGCAAGAGACGCAACAGCGCCACCTCCCCGGGCACCGCGATGCGCAGGGGAAAGACGGTCGTCCCCACGCCGCGGGAAACGTAGAGCGCCGAGTCCCCCTCGCGGAACAGCCCGGACAGGTAGCCGTGGCGACTGTGCTTGACGGGGATCCACCCGAAGAAACGCCACTGACCACCGTGGGTGTGGCCGGACAGCTGCAGGTCGACGCCGTGTTCGCGCGCCTCGATGAAGACGTCGGGGTGGTGGGCCAGGAGCAGGACGGGCTCCCCCTGGCGACGGCCCTCGAGGGCGGCGGCCACGTCGACCTGCCCCTCGTTGCTGTCCTCCACCCCGGCCAGCCAGAGGCTGCCCCCGTCCAGGTCGATGCGCTGGCCCCGGTTGTCGAGGACGGGGACACCGAACTCCTCGAGCAGCTCGCGACAGGCCTGGGCCTGACCGCGGGGGTAGTAGTCGTGGTTCCCGAGCACGGCGTAGGAGCCCAGGGGCGCCTCGAGGAGCGCCAGGGCCTCGCGGTAGTAGCCGATCTCCTCGGAACGCCAGCCATCCACCAGATCGCCCCCGAAACAGACCAGATCGGGCCGTAGCGCGTTCACCCTGCGGATCAGCTCCACGAGGTCCCCGGGCCCCATGAAAGGACCCGCGTGCAGGTCGGACAGAAACACGAGCTCGATCGCCCCGGCCCCATCGGGCAAGTTCGCCAGGGCGACGTCAATCGTCGAAACGGGCCGACCGAGGTTCAGACGCCGGTGCAGCCAGTGTCCGGGCGGTGTCGGCCGCAGGACACGACTGAAGCCGGCGAACAAGCTGCCCGCCAGATGCTGCGCCTTTCCCCGCTTCCTCCCCTTCGTCACGCAGGCATCCTACGGTTCGCACCCGCGGGCCCAGGCTCTTCCTCGGACTTCCTGATCCTTTGGGCGAGCTCGCCCCTTAGGATCCCTCCGTGGACCCGCATCCGCCTTCCCGCGCTCAAGTTCTCCTGCGCCGACTCGGCCTCGGGGACGTCGGCTTCGCCAGCAAGTGGCTGGCCATCAGCTCCATCATCGGAGTTGCCGGAGGCCTGGCGGCGGTGCTCTTCGAAGAGCTCCTGCACCTGTTCCGCGAGGCCGGGCTCGAGGCGGCCGTGGAGATCGAGGGGGAGGGACTGGGTGAGCTCGGACCTCGCTCCTGGCTCATCCTGGCCATCCTGCCCCTGGGTGGACTGGTGGTCGGCTGGCTGACCTACCGCTTCGCCCCGGAGGCCGAAGGGCACGGCACGGAGCAGATGGTCAAGAGCTTCCACCTCCTGGGGGGGCGCATTCGCCGCAGGGTCGCCGCCATCAAGGCCCTCACGAGCGCCATCACGATCGGAACCGGAGGTTCGGCCGGCCAGGAAGGTCCGGTAGCCCAGATCGGCAGCAGCCTGGGCAGCATGACCTCGGATCTGCTTCACCTGTCGGAACGCGATCGGCGCATCTTCCTCCTGGCCGGCTCCAGCGCGGGCATCGGCGCCCTGTTCACCGCTCCCCTGGGAGGAGCCCTGTTCGCCCCGGAAGTCCTCTACCGCAAGCCCGAGTTCGAGGGGGAGGCCATCATCCCCTGCATCATCTCCTCGATCCTGGCCTACACGACCTTCTCGGCCATCAGCGGGGAACAGAAGGCGATCGCCATCCCGGCCGACCTGCACGAACGGCTCTCGCTGCACGATCCCCGCGAGCTGCTCATCTACCTGGCGCTCGCCATCCTCTGCACGGTCGCGAGCTGGCTCTACGTCCAGACCTTCGACGGCATCCGAAACACCTTTCAGAACAAGCTGGCCCTGCCCAAGCCCCTCAAACCGGCGCTCGGCGGGCTGCTCCTGGCTCTCTTGGCCCTCGGGCTGGCCCCCCTGACGGGCAACCACGGAGTCCTCTTCGGCGGCTACGAGCTCATGCGCGGGTCGATCGTGGGAACCATGGCCATCGGGACCATGGCCATCCTGGTCGTGGGCAAGGTGCTGGGCACGTCCTTCTCGATCGCCACGGGCGGTTCGGGCGGCGTCTTCGCACCGTCCCTGGCCATCGGAGCCTTGCTCGGCGGGATCGTGGGCCAAGGGGCCCGGGCCCTCTTCCCCGACCTCCCCATCGAACCGGCCTGTTTCGCCCTGGTCGGGATGGGAGGGTTCTTCTCGGGCGTCGCCAAGACCCCCATCTCCTCCATCATCATCGTGTGCGAGATGACGGGCGGCTACGGCCTCTTGGCGCCGCTCATGTTCGTCTCGGTGCTGCACCTGCTCCTGGCCCAGGCCTGGACCATCTACGACACCCAGGTCCCCGGCCTGGTCGACTCGCCCGCCCATGCCGGCGACTTCGTGGTCGACGTGCTCGAGCGCATGCGCGTCTCGGACCTCCTGGAGAGCGCTCGCCCTCCGACTCCGATCTCGGAGAACACGACCCTGCGTCGTGCCCTCGAGACCGTCTCCCAGGCCAGCGGCTACTACTTCCCGGTGGTCGATCGCGACGACCGCCTGGTGGGCATCTTCTCCCTCTCCGACGTACGGCGCATCTTCCAGGAAATGGAGGTCGCGGACATCGTGATCGTGCGCGACTTCATGGTCGAGAACGTGATCACGACCACCCCCGAGGACAACCTCAACGATGCGCTCCAGAAGCTGAACGAGTTCGGCTTGCACGAGATTCCCGTGGTCGATCCCCAGGACCCCCGCCGGGTCCTTGCCATGCTGACCCGCAACAACCTCGGCGCTTCCTACCACCGCCAGCTGCACGCTCTCAAGCGGACCGGAGAGGAGCCCGGACCCGGCTGACGGCCAGGCCACGCTAGCGCTGGGGGCCCCTCGGAGACACCTGCCCCGCCCCTGGCGCCCATCCCGTGGGATTCGCCTCCGAGACGGGCACTCGCAGCAGCGAAGGTAGGACTTGGAACGGCCCAGCCGATAGACTAGTGGGCTCGTCGGCGCCCCGGCGAAGCGCCGCGGAGACGCCGATCGGCCGTCCCCCCTCCCATTCCCCCCATTGCACCGATGTACGACCCTGTTCTAGTCCAGCCCATGCGGGAAGAGGTGACTCGCCTCGGAGCCCGCGAACTTTCCACCCCCGAAGAAGTCGACGCCGCTCTGCAGAAGGAAGGCACGACGCTCGTGTTCGTCAACTCGGTCTGCGGTTGCGCGGCCGGCAGCGCCCGCCCGGGCTTCAAGATGTCGTTGCAGAACGACAAGAAGCCCGCGCACTACGTGACCGTCTTCGC
>JAUIEE010000252.1 GCA_030428965.1 bacterium
CAGCTGAGGGCCACGCCCCATCTCGACGTGCTCGAGCAACCCGCGCGCCCCGGTCTCGAGCCCTTCCCGCTCGCGCTCCCAGTCCAGGAGCGACTCGACGCGACTCTGCAGTCGTGCGCATTCCAGATCGAGCTCGGAACGCACCTCCTCCAGCTCGGAGCTGCGCGTCTTGAGCGCCTCTTCCCGTTCGTCCCCTTCCTGGCGCTGGGCTTCGAGCAGCGCGTACTGCCGTTCCACTTCGGCCAAGCGCTCCGCCGCCTCGCTCTGGGACAGCCGTGCGGCGTCCACCTCACCCTGGGCTCCGGCGAGCACGAGCGACGTCCGCTCGACCCGGGCACGCAGGGGCTCCAAGCCCTGCTCGAGGTGCTGGGAGCGGTTCTCGAGCTGGGTCCGCTGCTGCAGGAGCTCGAGCACGAGCTCGTTCTGCTGGTCCACCTCGCCCTGGAGCTCGAGCTGCTCCTCGCGGGCGAGCCCCAGGGCCTCGTCCTTCTCCCGGGCCTGGGCCTGGGCCGTCTCCAGCTCGGCCTGCAACTCCTCGGTGCGCTGTTCGAGTCCGCTCAGCTCGCTGCGGCGCTCTTCGAGCTTGGTCGAGAGCTCCCCGGCCCGAACCTCCTCCTCTTCGGACGCGGATCGCCAGGCCTGGACCCGGGCGTTCAGCTGGGTGCGCCGCTCGTCGATGGCGCGCACTTCCCCGGCCAGATCCGACGATTCTGTCCCGAGGCGATCCACTTCGGCCCCCAGGGCCTCCTGTTCCTTCGCCCGCGTGATCACGTCCTCCTCGGAGGCGGTCCGCCGCTGGCGCAGCGCTTCCGCGGACTGTTCCTGCTCCGCGATGCCCCTTGCGGCGCTGCCGATCTCGCCCTGCAGGCCGTACAGCTGATGGCGCACCAGACGCAGACCGTCCACCCGCCAGCGATCGCGAAGCTCCACGAAGCGCTGAGCCTTGCCCGCCTGGATCTTGAGGGAGCGCTGGCGCCGCTCCAGCTCACGCACGAGGTCGTCGACGCGCAGGAGGTCGGCCTGGGCCCGCTCGAGACGGGAGGTGGCGCTGACGGTAGCGACTGATGCCGGCGGCTTCCTCGAAGATGGCCCGGCGATCCTGGGGGTTGGCCGAGAGCACGCCGTCGATACGGCCTTGCTCGAGGACCGAGTAACCACGGCTGCCGAGCCCCGTTCCAAACAGCATCTCGCGCACGTCCTTGAGCCGCACACGCTCGCCGTCGATCAGGTACTCGCCTTCTCCGCTCTTGTAGACACGCCGGGTGATGCTGACCTCGTTGCCCCGGTCCTCGATCAGCTCCGAGGTATTGTCGAGCACCATGCTGACCTCGGCCACCGACATGCCCGGCCGGGACGAAGAGCCCTTGAAGATGACGTCGATCATCTCCCCGCCGCGCATCGACTTGGCGCGCTGCTCTCCGAGCACCCAGCGCACGGCATCGACCACGTTGCTCTTGCCGCAACCGTTGGGTCCCACGATTCCGACCACCTCGTGATCGAAATTCAGGACCATGCGGTCCGCGAAGGACTTGAATCCGAGCAGTTCCAGACGTTTCAGGCGCATCGGGTGCAGGCTCTCAGGCGAGTGGTCTCAAGGGGTAGCGGGGACGTGCGGACGGGGCTCGTCGGGGCTGGACGATGCCGGGGGCCGATTCGGTCGGGAAGAGCTCGAGCAGCACTTCACCGGCGTGCGCTCGGCGGAAGAGCTCGAAGCGGCGCCAGCCGGCGATGCAGGGCGGGGCCTCTTCGGTCCCGGCTTCGCAGCGTGGGACCGGATTCAGGATCCCGACCGGCAAGGTGCGCAAGCACTGGGCTTCGGCGCGCCCGGCGGCCCAGCCGGGTGTGGGGGAGATGGCGTAGCCGCACGTGTAGGGCGTCACGCTGGACTCTTCGCTGGCCTCGGCGAACAGCCAGCCCTGGTTCTCCTTCGACTGCGCTCCGTGGCGATCCATCCACGCGAAGCGGCGGGACGCCTCGGCTCCGAAGAACGGCGTCGGCACGATGCGCGGCGCCTCCCCCATGGCGAAACGCTGGGCGGCATCCACGAGCAGACCGAGCAGGCGCGCCCCCTTCTCCAGGTCGATCTCCCCTTCCCCCAGGACCAAGAGGGCTTCCCTCAGTCCGACGGGAACCAGACCAAAGGACGGCCGGGCCTGGAAGCCCCCTGGTGAGAGTCGAGTCTCTTGCCCGAGGAAACGCGTCAGGTCCTGGGCGATCTCCAGGGCCGCCTGGACCAGTTCGGCCAGTCCGTTGAAGAGGATCTCCTCGTTCCAGGGGCCGGCGCGGCGGGCCAACCGGGGCAAGTTGAGCCCCACGGCTCCGAGACAGGCGAGCGCTCCCGGCTCGTCGAGGCGGCGCTGGCACCCGGGTCCTGCGAAGCTCTCCTCGTCCGTGCCCCAGACGACCGAGAGCTTGCCCTGATCCAGGCAGCGTTCGACGGCGCCCTGCAGGGCGTCGTTGCCCGCGAGCAGTTCCTCCAGCTCGAATCCCGTGACGTAGGCCCCCACTTTGGAGCCCTTGCCGAGGCCATCGAGGGCCGCCACGAGACCGGCCGTGAAGGGCAGCTCCTCCACGCCGCTCGAGGCCAGCTCGATGCGCGTCTCCGCCGCTTGCGCCACGGCGTCCAGCGCCAGGCACCATTCGGAGAACGGCCCATGGCCTTGGACGAGCCCGCCCAGGGCCTGCACGGGACTCTCGAGGACCAAGGTGCGCGAGACCTGGGAAGCGAGCCGGGCCGCCCCCTGCAGGACGGCCGTCGGCGTCGGTCGCCGCCCGCCGCCCGAGAGCAGCTCCACGTCCACGACCAGGGTGAGGGGTCGGGGCAACTGCCCCAGGCCTTCGACGGAGAGGTCCCCGGCTCGGTGCAACTCGGCGCTGCCTTCCCCGAGCACGTCGTCCGTCAGGAAGCGCTCGAGAACCTCGCTGCCGATCCAACCCGACACGTCGTAGGCGGCCGATCGACGCCAGGGACGATTCGGTCTGGAGCGCAGGACCTGGCGCAGCTCTTGCCTGGGCAACCCCACGGCCCCCTGGCGCTTCCAGGCTCGCGTCAGCCCGCGCTGCACCAGCTCGCCGGCAACCAGCTCACGGATCAAGCCGGTCGAGACCCTCCGCAGCCCCGAGGCGAAGACCCGCTTCTCGACGTCGTTGGCCACCTCTTCGGCGGTGGACTCGGGCAGCTCGGCCTCTTCGACCAGGGCCGCGAGGATGCGCCCCTTGTTCCAGGGATGGCTACCGTCCTGGTCGCGCACGCGCAGGGACGCACGCTGCTCGCCATCGTGCACGCGAATGGCCTGACGGGCACGGGCGCGCTTGTCGCGATACAGGATGTACGCCTTGGCCACGCGCGGCCGACCGAGCTCCATGAGGGCCCGCTCGACCAGGTCCTGGATCTCCTCGATCTGGGGATCGCCGGCCGCGGCGAACGCGCTTCCCCTGACCCCCTCGTTCAGGGCGCTCTGCCGACGGCGCTCGATCAGCGTGAGCTCCACCACGCTCGCGACTTCGCGCGCGAAGGACTCGTCCCTGTCCCCCGTCGCCTCCATGGCACGCGCGATGGCCTGCTCGATCTTGCCCTGGTCGAAGGCGACTCGCCGGCCATCTCGCTTGGTGATCCAGCGAAGGCCACCGTCGAAGGCTCCGGGCTCCACGTCTCTACCTTGGGCGGCTGACGACGTCCGCTTCTTCTCCCCGCGCTTGGCCATCGGCTACCCCGGAGGATTCTTGCCCTCGAGGATCGGCTTGAGCTCGTCGAGGAACTGGGTGACGTCCTTGAACTCCCGATAGACACTGGCGAAGCGCACGTAGGCGACCTGGTTCAACTCGCGCAGCTCCTCCATGACCAGGTTCCCGATCACGGCCGAGGGGACCTCCCGGTCGTACTCCTCGTGGCAGCGGATCTCGATGCGGGACGTCGCGTCCTCCAGGTCCTTGATCGGAACGTCGAGCTTCTCGCAGGCCCGAACCATGCCCGCCAGGATGCGCTCGCGATCGAAGCGGACGCGCTCGTTGTCCTTCTTGACGACCCGCAGGGGCGTGTTCTCGATGCGCTCGTAGGTCGTGTAGCGCAGGAAGCATTCGAGACACTCGCGCCGGCGCCGAATGGCTGCCCCGTCCCCCGAGGTCCGGGAATCGACGACCCGGTCTTTGTCGGATTTGCAGCGGGGGCACCTCATGGGGGTGGGCGCCGGCCCCAACGAAGGCGAGACCGGTGATCCAAGAAACCACGCTACATCTTGTGTGTCAACGGGGCCGAGGTCTTTAGAAACGCGACTCCTTGGGGCCCCGAAAGCCATTTGCGGGACTTCATTTGCCGATGCAGAAGCGGGAGAAGATGCGATCCAGAAGGGTTTCCGGGGTGGTTCGGCCAGTGATGGCATCCAGGGCCCCCGTGGCCTGACGGAGCCCCTCCGCCACGAAGTCGAGGGGCACCCCCCCGCGCAGTTCCCCACGCACCTTGCGGAGCTCCGTGAGAGCTCGCCCGAGGCCCTCCCGGTGGCGCAGGAAGAGCTCCCTGGAGAGCCCCCCGGCGGTCGAGGATTCCCCCCGCGGAGTGCCCCGGTCCCCCAGGGCGGAGGCCAGGGCCTCCCTCAGGTCTCCCAGGCCCTGTCGGGCCCCGCCGGCCAGGCACGTGGACACCTGGACTCCTTCGATCTCCGCGCGGCTGCCGGGGACACGGTCGACCTTGTTCCACACCAGGATCCAGGGCCCGGAGGGAGCCTCCTCCTGCCAGCCGGGCCTGGAAGCCGCGCTCTCGGCATCGACGACCCACAAGAGGAGATCCGCCGCCCCCTTCTCGCGCCGGGCCAGCTCCTGGGCCTTGCGATCGGCCTCCCCGGCGAAGGCGTCGAAGCCCGGAGCATCCTGCAGCACGAACGTCTCTTGCCCGAAGGTACACAGGGCGGTCAGGGAATCGCGCGTGGTGCCGGCGACCGGACTGACGAGGGCCTGGCTCTCTCCGATGAGCGCGTTGAAGAGCGAGCTCTTGCCCGCGTTCGGCCGACCGTAGAGAAAGACCCGCGGCAGGCTCGAGGGCGGCTGGCGCGCCACCTCCCAGGACAGGGCCCGTTCGAGGGAGAGGTCCACGGCCTCGCACCGCTCCAGGAGCTCGTCCATGGGGACGTCGGCCGTGTCCGATTCGTCGAAGTCCAGGCTGGCCTCGCACAGCGCCCGAAGGTCCTCGAGCTCGTCCCGCAAACCCGTGACGCGCTCGGAAAGGCCGCCCGAGAGGAGCAGGTGCGCGGCCCTGCGCTCCCCTTCGTTGCTGGCCTCGATCAGCTCCAGGACCCCCTCCGCCTGGGCCAGGTCGAAGCGTCCGTTCAAGAAAGCGCGACGGGTGAACTCCCCCGCCCGGGCCATGCGCGCCCCGAGACTCGAGAGGTGTCCCAGGGCACACGACACCAGCGGCTCGGCGCCCACCAGATGAAACTCGGCCACGTCCTCGCAGGTGTAGGAGGCCGGAGCCGGCATCCACAGGCAGAGGGCGGGCTGGTCGCCCGTCCCGTCCCGGAAGCGGCCCGTTCCCACGCTGCGGGCGGCCAGGAACGAGGCGCAGTCGAGACCCTCTGGCTGAAAGGTGGCACGCACGATTTCCCCTGCCCGCGGGCCCGAGACCCGCAGCACGGCGCGCAGTCCAGCCCCCGGAGGCGAGGCCACGGCCACGATCGTGTCGGTGTCGGAATCCAGCTGCAACTTCCTACGCGGGCAGGACGGGCGGCGCCGCTCCGTCCCCTAGCGCCGCTTCTTGCGGCCCTTGTTCGTGCGACCGCGCTGAGCCTCCTGCAGCCGCTTCATCTCCTCCATGCGCTTGAGCTGCTCCTTCTGCTTCTCCGCCAGGTTCTCCATCATGCCGGAGAAAGGACCGCAGCCTTTGCGCTTGGCATTCTCGGGTTCGGTGTCGTCGATCGGCCAGACCTTCTTGATCACCCGCTGCTCGATGATCCCGAGGGCCGAACCGGTGATCATGTAGAGCGAGAGGCCCGCCGCGTAGTTGTAGAGCAGGAAGCAGAAGATGATCGGCATGAACATCATCATCTTCTGCATGCGCGCGGCCTGCTCGTCGGCCGGCTTGGGCATACCTGCCTGCTGGCCGATCCACAGCACGACCATCAGGAGCGGCAAGAGGTTCAGGTAGCGCAGGTCGAGCGTGGTGATGAGGAGCGGGATCTCCATCCCCAGCTCCATCAAGCGATCCGGCCGCGAGAGGTCGTTGATCCAGCCCGCGAAGGGGGCCTGTCGCAAGTCGAAGCTCGTGCGCAGCGCGGCGAACAGGCCGAAGAAGATCGGCAGCTGGACGAAGATCGGAAGGCAGCCGCCCAGGGGAGGGAAGGCGCCCTCCTCCTGCATGATCTTGGCCTGGGCCTCCCGCAGCTTCTGGGGATCGGAGGCGTAGCGCTTCTTGGCCTCGTCGATCCGGGGCTGCACGCGCTTCATCTTCTTCTGGTAGCGCGCCATCGAGGTCTGGGAGCGGCGGTTCAGGGGGAACAGCACGGCCCGCACGCACACCGTCAGCAGGATGATCGCGACCCCCCAGTTGCCGACCAAGCCGTGGAAGAAGCCCAGGACGCGCAAGAGGAGCTTGCCGATGCTCGAGAAGATGGCGAAGCCGGACAGGTCCTCGTCGAGCACGGCGGCGTGGGACTCGTGGTCGGAGACGAACGCCGCGGGAGCCTTGGGGCCCGCGTAGACGATGTACTCCTTGGTGGAGGTCTGCCCCTGGGCCGGTACGTGGAGAGCGAGAACGACGTCCGCGGCGACGAAGGAGTGCTTCGTTCCTTCCACCACCACAGGTTCCGCGGGCTCGATCGCCTGGTGGGTCGCCCCGACGAAGGAGCTCTGGGCGCGCTCGATCTCACGCACGAACAGGGCGAAGTACTTGTTGTGGACCCCGACCGAGATGAGCGGCAGAGGGACGTCGAAGGCTTCACGCGCACCGGCGCCCGGAGCGTCCTGCTTGTCGATCGTGTACTCGTCGTCGTCCTCGTCCCAGCCAACCGCCGCGGCCTGGGGCTCAGGGTAGAAGCGCTCCGCCAGCTCGGGGGGCACGCAGCCCGCCGGGCGGAACAGGAAGTCCCGCCGCCCCGTCTCCGTGCGGCTCCTGTTCTCGATGCCCAGGCGCACGCGCAGCTGCCAGGATCCCGGTACGGCCCGAATCTCCTTGCTGAAGACCACCCCGGTGCCGGGACCGTAGGTGAACCTCACCCCGGGCTCGGCCCCGTTGAGCTTCTCCATCTGCCACAGCACGGTGTCGAGGTCCTCGGGGGCCTCGCCCCGGCTCGACGGCAGCGTCTTGAGGAGCAGGGAACCGGTCGGGCCGTCCAGCGTCTCGACCGGCTCGAGCAGGGGCAGCCAGTAGCGCTGCTCTCGCTTCTCCGCTTCGCTCAGCCCGACGACCGTGTAGTAGTCCCCCAGGTCGAGCTCGACCAGGCGCGCGCCGCGGTTGGAGAAGTTCGCCCGGTTGT
>JAUIEE010000253.1 GCA_030428965.1 bacterium
GATCCTGCAGGTGCTCAACCAGCTGGCCCTCCACAGCTTGGCCCACAACCGGCGCGGGGTCGCCTCGGCCCTGACCCATGCCTGGAGGCTGATGCGCGTCTCGCCCGCGGGAACCCTACGCGCTGCCCTGGTCGACCTGGTTCTGTTCGCTTCGGTGATCGCCTTCCGCGTGGTCCTGGTTCCCCTCGTCGGAGGCGGAAACGTGGGCACGCTGCTCATGATCGCCTTCCTGGGGTTCGCGGGTGTCACCCGCGCCGGCTACTGGGCGCGCACCTACCGCGCGCTGGGGGGATTGAGCGCGTCGGACCACGTGCCCGGCCTCGAGATCAAGACCTAGTGGACGGCGAAGGGCCTCTTGGCCGCGAACCGCGCTAGCCTTGCGGAAGCCAGGTCTCGTGCACCGAGAGCCACACGAGGCCCTGGGGCGCCCGGTCCTCGGCGCGGAAGCGAGCCACGCTGCGGCGACCCTTCGGGGCGCTCTCCCCTTCCTGCTGCCATTCCTCGTACTCGACGACCCACTCGTCCCCGTCCCGCTCCAGGACGCGCACGTCCTGCACCCAGATGCGAAGACTCTCCCCGCGTCCTCCGTGGGCCGAACGGAGACGCTCGAGCAGAGGATCGCGCTCGAAGCGCGCACCGTCGGGTGTGGTGATCACGAAGTCCCGATCGAGGACGTCCGCGAAGCGAGCGAAGGCCTGGGGAGTCGCGGGCAGCGAACCGCGGAACCAGCCCTCGAAGAAGGCGTGCAGCTGTTCGATCTCGCGCTCGGCCTGGGGCAACATCGAAGCGGCCTCTCTCCCGGCGAGGGTCGAGCAGGCTGCGCCGAGCAGACAGACCAGAGGGACCAGGGCCTGTCGCAGGGGTCGCAGCATGGGCGGTCGCACGGCCGGCCGGCTGCCCGAAGATCCTCGGGCAGGTCGGAGTGGTGAGCGCACCAGGGCTCGAACCTGGGACCTACTGGTTAAAAGCCAGTTGCTCTACCAACTGAGCTATGCGCCCACTCCGAACGAACGCGCGAGAGAATACGAAAAGCGAGGGGGGACGGGGAGAGAAAAGAGCCGGGGAGCCCGTGGGGCGAGTCAGAAGTTCGGCGCCTGGGCCGCGCCGTCTGGACGCCCCAACTAGACCTCCCGGATCTCGGTCACCTTCTTCTCCAGGAGGTCGTCGACCCGCTTCTCGTACTCCTTCAGGAGCTCCTGAACGGCGTCGTGCAGGTCCCGGTTCTCGTCCTCCGTCAGATCGCCACTCTTCTTGAGGGCGTCGGCGTGCTTGTTGAGGTCCCGGCGGGTGTTGCGCATGGCGACCCGCGCCTCCTCGCCCATGTCCTTGACCTTGGCCGCGTACTTGTCGCGCTGCTCCCCCGAAAGAGGAGGCAGGGTCAGGCGCAGGATCTTGCCGTCGTTCTGGGGAGCGGTCCCCAGATCGCTCTTGAGGATGGCCTTCTCGACGTCCTTGAGGATCGAGCCGTCGAAGGGCTTGACCACGATCTGACGCGGCTCGGGGATCGACACCGACGCCAGCTGACTGATCGGGGTGGGCGTGCCGTAGTAGTCGACCCGGATGTTGTCCACGAGCGCCGAGGAAGCGCGTCCGGTCCGGATGCCCTTCATCTGCTCCTTGAGGTGGGCCAGGGACTTGTCGAAGCGTTCGCGGCCGTCGGAGAGAACTTGATCGTTCGCCATGGGTCAGTTCCTGATAGTAGTGCCGAGGCTCTCGCCCTTCACGACCCGCTCCACGTTGCCCTCTTCGAAGAAGTTGAAGACGACGACGGGCAGCTGGTTCTCCATGCAAAGCGTGATGGCCGTGCCGTCCATCACCTTCAGCCCCCGGTTGAGGACGTCCATGTAGAGCAGTTCGCTGTAGCGCTCCGCCGAAGGATCCTTCTTGGGGTCGGCGCTGTAGACGCCGTCCACCTTGGTGGCCTTGAGCAGAACGTCGCAGCCGAGCTCCGTGGCCCGCAGGGCAGCGGCGGTATCGGTCGTGAAGAACGGGTTGCCGGTTCCGCCCGCCAGGAGGACCACGCGCCCCTTCTCGAGGTGGGTGATCGCTCTGCGACGCACGAAGGGCTCCGCCACCTGCCGGATGTCGAGGGCCGTCAGGACCCGGGTCGCCACGCCCTGCTGCTCGATGGCCGAGGAAAGGGCGAGGGCGTTGATGACCGTCCCCAGCATGCCCATGTAGTCCGCGCTGGCGCGGTGCACGCCGGCTTCGCTGAACTCGGCGCCGCGCAGGATGTTGCCGCCTCCGACGACCAAGGCCACCTCGACCCCGTTGCCGACCACGCGGGCGATCTGGCGGGCCACCGAGGCGACGGCATCGGGGTCGATGCCGTGCCCGCTGTCGGGATCTCCCAGGGCTTCCCCGGAGAGCTTCAAGAGGATCCGTTGGTAGCTCATGGTCTCCGCGAGGGAGGGGTCGGGGTCAGCCGCCGATGACGACGTGGGCGAATTCCAGGATCTCGGTGTCGGCACCGAGCTCCTTCTGGAGAGCCTTCAAGACCGTCGTCTTGTCGTCGTGAATCCAAGGCTGGTCCGCCAGGACGATGCCGGCGTAGAACTTGCCGAGCTTGCCCTCGATGATGCGGTCCTGGAACTCGGCGGGCTTCTTCTTCACCTCGTCGCTCTCGCGCAAGACCGATTTCTCGTGCTCGACCTCGGAAGCGGGGACCGCCTCCCGGCGAGCGTAGCGGGGACGGAAGACGACGATGTGCTGGCAGAGACCGCGCAGGACCTCGTCGGCCTTCTCACCGGAGGCGCTGGTCTTGAGCGAGACCAGGGCTCCCTGCTTGTGGTCATGGTGGATGTAGGCACCGACACGTCCCTCGGGGCTTTCCATGCGCACCAACTTGGTGACCTGGATGTTTTCCTTGAGGGAGCCGACGGCTTCACGCAGACGCTCGGCGACGGGCTGTCCTTCCCCCATCCAGCGCTGCTCGAGGAACGGGCGCGACCCGGAATCCAAGCCGTCGGGGTCCTGGGAGATCACGTGCTTCTCGATCTCTCCGACGAAGTCGATGAAGCCTTGCCCCTTGGCCAGAAAGTCCGTCTCGCAGGCGACGGCCAGCATGTGGCCTCGCCGCCCGTCGTCGGAAAGAGCCGAGAGCACGCGTCCCTCGGCGGTGTCCCTGGACGCCTTCTTCTCCGCCGACTTCATCCCCTGCTTGCGCAGGTGGTCGACGGCGGCGTCGAGGTCTCCCCCGGAGGCTTCCAGGGCTTTCTTGCAGTCCATCATGGCTGCGCCGGTCATCTCGCGCAGCTCGCGCACCATACTTGCTGTAATCGCCATGTCTTGAATCGTTCGGGCCGACGAGGGGCCCTAGTAATCGGGCGGCTGGGCTCGGTTAGTTGGGCTTGCTTTCCGTGCCGTCGGCCGCGACGACCTCGGACGCAGGAGAGCTCGAATCGCTTTCGGCCACGGAAGAGGCACGGTCGCCACCTTCGGCACCGTCCTTGGGCCGGGGCAGGTTCTGGGAACGGGTGGGACGCGGCTCGCCCTCGGCACCCACGGGCTCCGAGCGTTCGGCTGCCCCCATCGAGGCCAGGTTCTCGCGATGCGCGGAAGCGCCCTCCTCGACGGCCTGCACCAGGTTCTCGATCAGCAGGCGAACGGCTCGCAGGGCGTCGTCGTTGCCGGGAATCACGATGTCGACCCCATCCGGGTCACAGTCGGTGTCGAGGATCCCGATCACGGCCAGGCCCATCTTGCGGGCCTCGCGCACGGCGTTGTACTCGCGGCCGGGATCGACCACGACCATCGCACCGGGAATCCCCGTCATCTCACGGATGCCGGAGAGGTTGCGATCGATCTTGCGATGCTCGCGGCGCAGGGAGGCGATCATCTTCTTCGAGAACTGGGAGATCTTTCCGTCTTCTTCCAGTTTCTCGAGTTCTTCCAGACGGCGAAGCCGGCTACGGATGACGCTGAAGTTCGTCAGCGTTCCTCCGATCCACCTCTCGGTGACGGTGGGCATCCCCGTACGCTGGCCGGCATCTTCGATGACGCCCTTGACCTGCCGCTTGGTACCGACCCAGAGGATCTGGGCACCTTCGGAGACCAGGTGGTAGAGGAAGTTCTGAGCGCGCAAGAGGCCCCGGATGGTCTCGCGCAGGTCAATGACGTGAATGACGTTTCGACGGCCGTAGATGAACGGGGCCATCTTCGGATTCCACCGCGACACGCGGCATCCGAAGTGCACTCCGGCGTCGATGAGATCTTGGACGTGTGTGGTTTCCATGGAGACGAGAAAGTGGCTTGCGCCTTGGGCTTACGGACGTCCCGCAGGTCGAGTCGGAGCTCGTCCCGGCTGCCGGGGTGTCCATGCGGACCTTCTTCACCGAGCGAGAAACGAGCTTCCCGCACGCCCTGGGGGCGCTTCCCGGCAAAAAAATGCGGCTAGGAGTCTATCCGCGCTCTGCCCGGCCTCCAAGCCGGGGCAGGCCAAAGAGGCCGAATTCCTGTCCCCTCGGGCCGGGGGGACTCCCCCCTGCCGGAGCCCGAAGGAAACCGGGCCGGAGCCCAACAATGCAACTTTCTAAGATAGTCTGATACGAGAACGACCTCCTACCGTAAATTACGCCCGAGAAGGGGCGTAAGAACAGCCAATTGGAATACCGCAAAGGCAACGTGGCCCTCTTCCCCGAGGGCCCTCCGAGCGAGCTGGATCGCGACCTGGGAGCTCGCTCGATCGAGCCGGCCATGAAAGCTCCCCCCTTGATCCTGATCTGCGACCACCGGCGCTCGGGCATCGAGCACCAGTTCGCCTTCCTCAAGGAGGAGGGCTTTCGGGTGGAGGTCTCCCCCTCCCTGCGCCATTCCCTGAGGCGGATCCAGGAGGACAACCCCGGCCTCATCCTGATCGACCCCCTCGTCCAGGACGGACACGTCGAGATCAGCGCCCTCGACCGGGCCCGCAGCGGCGACCCACCGATCCCCCTCCTGGTGGTCGCCGAGCGCAGCGACTCCCAGGCCACCCTGCGCCTCGATCGCACCCTGGCCCGCGACGCCTGGGACGTGATCTTCCGGGATGCCCCCGGTGACGAGATCCGGCTGAGGGTGCAGCGCATGTGCCAGACCTCCGAGCTGCTGCAGGAGATGGTCGAGCTGCGCCACCAGGCCTCCCACGACGACCGCACCGACCTCCTACGGCCCCAGGCCTTCCAGAAGCGTCTGTTCGAGCACTTCTCGGCGGCCCAGCGCCACCGCCTGGAGCTGGCCCTGGTGCTGGTGGACCTCGACAAGTTCGGCTCGATCAACAAGCGCTTCGACCACACGGTCGGAGACCAGCTCATCACCCGCGTGGGTGAGGTGATCCGCATGACCCTGCGCACCGAAGACGTGGCCGGCCGCCTCGGCGGAGACGAGTTCGGCGTGCTGTTGCCCTACACGGGCAAGATCGACGCGGCCCAGGTCCTGCGGCGACTACGGGAGGAGATCGTCAAGCTCTCCGGTCCTCCGCCGGGTTCGAGCGAGGTGATCCAGGTCAGCGCGAGCATCGGCTTCGAGACCTTCGACGGCAAGGACCTCGAGTCGGTGGAGACCCTGCGCCGTCACTCGGAGCGCGCCCTGCGTTCGGCCAAGCGCTCCGGCGGCGACCGGGTGGTCTACTACCGCAACCTCGACGAAGAAGCGGGCTGAGGAGCCCGCGACCTCAAGGCCTTCCCACGAGGATCGGGCGTAGCCAGTTCGCCCGGTCCCCCCGGAAGTCCTCGCCCGGATCGGCCTCCAGGACGAGCCGGCGAACGCCGGCAAGGTCGATCGTGGGAAACGCCACGGGAGCGTCTCCGCCGCGCACGAGGCGACTCTTCCAGACCTCCCGACCATCCGCATGGATCCGGAACAGGACCGAACCTCGGGCCTCCTTGGCGTTCAAGAGGGAAGAATCGTCGATCGCAACGCTGCCCCGCAGGTGGGTCCAGGAGCCGTCCAGCTCCCACGTCAGCCGACTGGGGGCATGCACCCCGAGGCCCCGGGTGTAGGTGCGTCCGCTCGAGCTCAACGCGGCGCCCACCACGGATCGGTCCTGCTGGTAGGGCCAGACCATGCCCAGCTCGTCACCGAAGGGAGCCCCGCGACCTTCTTCCTGCAGCGGTTCGAGCTCGGAGAGAAAGCGCAGGGTTCCGTCGTCCACCATGAGCTCGTAGACCTGGCTCCAGGCGAGGAAGACCTCGGAGCGTCCGGCCACCCGCATGCGGACCCCCTCGACCTCGAGGGCACTCAGCTCTCCGCGCACGCGACTGCCGTCCACGAGATCCACGGCGATCGAGACCTGGTCCGAGGCCGTCTCCTGGGCGGGCTCCCCGAAGACCTCGACGAACAGCGCGGCAAGCTCGGCCCAGGGGAAGACCCGCGACCCGAGCTCAATGCTGTCGAAACGTACGCCGTCCACCAGGAACTCCTCGACCGTGCCGTCGATACGATCCAGTGCGTTGCCCGAGAGGCGGTAGAGCCGATCCCCCTCGCGCGCGGCTTCGATGGGCAGGTCCAGGCCGGGGGGCAGGCGGTCCGTGAACAGGAGGCTCTCGAGCTCACCGATGTCGAGCTCGAGCTGCACCCCGGCCATGAGCTCGAGCTCGAGGATCTCCCCCTCTCCGCCCACGATCTTGCCGCGCAGCAGGTCTCCGTCGGCGAGCTGGACCTGCAGAGCCGAGGCGCTCTCGAAGGCAGCCACCTCGGAGGCGAGCCCGACGGTACGGATCAGGTAGGCCTTCTCCGTGCGCGGGTCCTGGATGGGCAGGGCGGTCCACGGGAGCTCCCGGGTCGTTCCGTCCATGGCCTCGGCCATCAAGTGCGGTCGTTCGGAGGGAGTCGGCCCGGGCCCCGGCGGACCCACGAGGACAGGAAGAAGGAGGAGGTGGAGCGCTTGCACGGCAGCATCCTAGAACCTCCCGGGGGGGAATTCGCGGCCGGATCCCGGTCGTGGCCCCTTTGTCTGCCAGGTTGACAGCAGCGGTGCAAAGGCCCTTCCACCTCTGTCAATTAGGCAGCTCGAGCCTTCCCGAAGACCCCTCCAGCCCGCTTCCGACCGATTGGCACCGTTCTTGCAAACCTCGGCCACCTGATCCCCGCCCCACGTGGGCCCACGCCCGGAGACAGCGCGCACGAGTCGCCTCCCGGGAGGACATTCTCCAGACCAGAGATAAAGGAAGTCGAGCCAACATGGCCAAGCAGATGGTTTTCGAGACCGACGCCCGGGATGCCATCCGAAGCGGTGTCGAGAAGTTAGCGAAAGCGGTCACGAGCACCCTGGGGCCCCGCGGACGCAACGCGGTGCTCGACAAGGGCTGGGGCGCCCCCACGATCACCAAGGACGGGGTCACCGTCGCCGAAGAGATCGAGCTGACCGACCCCTACGAGCAGATGGGCGCCGCCCTCGTCAAAGAGGTGGCCAGCCAGACCAGCGACAAGGCCGGCGACGGCACGACCACGGCCACGCTCTTGACCGCCGAGATCTTCC
>JAUIEE010000254.1 GCA_030428965.1 bacterium
GCCCACACGCAAGAAGGCCATCGGGGACTGGCTGCTCCCCAATGCCCTCGAGCGCCACCTGGAACGCTCCCTGCCCCGCGTCGAGACCGAGCACTTCACCCTGGTCGTCGACACCGAGACCCTCAAGGACGGACGCAAGCGCATCGATCCCCATGCCCTGGCCCACCGCCTGGCCGCCGATGCCGAGCACGTGGCCGCCAAGGTCGCCGAGCACTTCGCCGTCCAACCCGGGGACTACAGCGCCAAGATGCGCATCTGGATCTTCAAGGATCCGGACGAACACCAGAAGGCGATGGTGCGCTTCCTGCGAAGCTCCGGTACGGGCGACTTCAAGACGCTCGGCCCCCAGCCGGTCTTCTCGGTCTGGACCGAGCGCCCCACCTTCGACAACGTCCCCAAGCTGCGGGCCGTGTGCGCCCACAACGCCGGGCACATGCTCGTGTCGAACCTCCAGCGCCCGATCTGGGTCGGCGACATCGGAGGCGGCTGGATCGACGCCGCCGTGGGTCACTGGTACGAGTACGAGCTGCTCGAACGCACCTTGAACTACTGCGTCGAGGAGGCACGCCTGGCCGAGGGCTACGCCCGGGGCCAGTGGCGCTCCGCCATCAAGAAGCGCCTGCGGAAGGAGGAGGAGCCTTTCTTGCCTCGGCTGCTCCCCCAGCGCACGGCCGAAATGGCCCACTCCGAGCACGCCCTGGCCTGGTCCTTCTTCGACTACCTCGTCGCCGAGAAGCCCGCGGCCCTGCGCCCGATCCTGGTCGACCTCAAGAACCGCGTTCCCTCCCGCGACGTCTTCAAGAACCACCTCGACGGGTCCGTCCTCCAGATCGAAGAGGCCTGGCGTGACTGGGTGGCCGCCACCTACCCGAGTCGAGGCGACCGGTCCCAGGAGGGGAAGCAGCGCTAGCCCCAGCGACCGCGCCCTCACCTGAAGGGCAAGAACGGGGCCTCCTCACCCCTGGCAACACCGGCAGGGCAGCAGTACCCTCTGCGCGCCTTGAAGCACCCCCGGAACATCCTCCTGGCCCTGGCCGGCATCCTCACCGCGCTTCTCGCAGGGGCGCTCGGCCATCCGGATCCAGCTACGGAGCCGACCACCTCCGCCAGGGGGCTCGTAGCGTCGGAGCAGCGGGAAGTCGTCGCCCACGACCGACTTTCGACAACGGCCATCGGGGATGCCGAGGTCTTCGAGGACGAGGAAGAGGAGGAGAAGGACGAGGGAGGGCGCTGCTGCGACGCCTCCACTCGCGTGGCCTCTCCGCCCTGCGGGCCCGGATGGGTGGCTCACGCCCCTCGGCGTGCCGAATCCCCCCCGCTGTTCCGTTCGCCCCGCGGGCCGCCCTCGGCCCCGCGGGGCGCTTGCTGAGCGGTTTCTGACGGTCATCGGACCGGACTGCGACTGAGCAGCGCCCCCGCGCGCTCCACGTCGTTCCCCGTTCCTCCGAATCCCGATCAGGACCCGTCATGTCCACTCAGAACTCCCTTCCGAATCCCAAACCGCAGAACGGCGTCGAGGGCCTTCGTCACTGGCGGCACGACCTGCTGGCAGGCCTCGTCGTCTCGATGGTCTCCCTCCCGCTCTCCTCCGGCATCGCCATCGCATCCGGGGCCCCGCCGATCTACGGCATCATCTCCGCCGTCATCGCAGGGCTCGTCTTCCCCTTCCTCGGTGGCTCGTACGTCACCATCTCCGGCCCGGCCGCCGGCCTCGCGCCGGCTCTCCTGGCCACGATGGCGGCCCTCGGCGGGGCCGGGGACGCCGACCACGTCGGAGACGGCTACGCCTACCTCCTGGTGGTCATCTTCGTCGTGGGGCTCGTTCAGCTGGTCATGGCCAGGCTCAAGCTCGCACGCTACGCGGCCGTCTTCCCCGTCAGCGTCGTCGAAGGAATGCTCGGGGCGATCGGCGTGCTGATCCTCGTCAAGGCCCTGCCCCTCTTCTTCGGCTACCTGGCCCCGGTGCACGCTCACGGTTTCGGCGAGTACCTCGGCGAGATTCCACATTGGGCGAGAGGTGCCGACCTCAGCGCGCTCCTCGTCGGCCTGGTCTCCCTTGCGATCCTGTTCGCCGCGGGAAGCCCCTGGGCTCGCCGCCTCGGGATCGTGGCCAAGATCCCCCCCCACCTGTTCGCCGTCGCCGTCGGCATCCTGATGGCCTTGCTCCTGGGAATCGGCCCCGACTTCCGCATCGCGGTCCCCGCCAATCCCCTTTCCGGCGTTCGTCTCCCGGACTTCGGCGGACTGCTCGGCCACAGCGAGCTCTGGGCCGCCGCCCTCATCGGCGCTCTGACTCTGACGTTGATCGATGGAGTCGAGTCCCTCGCGACGGCCCAGGCGGTCGACCGGATCGATCCGTTCAAGCGCCGCTCGAAACCGGACCGCGTGCTCGCCTCGATGGGACTCAGCAACGTGCTCTCCAGCCTCGTCGGCGGTCTCACCGTGATTCCCGGAGGCGTCAAGAGCAAGACCTGCATCGAGGCCGGGGGCCGGACGCTGTGGGCCAACTTCGCCAACGCCGTGTTCCTCCTGTCGTTCCTCTTCGTCCTGCCCGGACCGATCTCTCTCATCCCCAAGTCGGGCGCCATCCTCATCTACACCGGCTGGCGCATGGCGCACCCCTCCATTGCCCGGCACCTCGCAGGCATCGGACGTGAGCAGGTGTTTCTCTACCTGTGCACGGTGGTCGTGACCCTGTTCACGGACCTGCTCGTGGGCGTCCTGTTCGGAACGGCGCTCAAGCTGGCCATCCTGATGCTCTACGCCAGGCCCGCAGGGGAGTCCGAGGAGGTCCTCGGCGGGTTCTGGTCGACGCTGTTCGGCATGTTCCGTGACCCCGTCACCGAGACGCGCGACGAGGGCCATCGCCAGACCTACGTGGTCGGGCGACCTCTGGTCTGCTTCAACAGCTACAAGCTGCTCGAACGACTCGAGTCGACCCAGGCCGATGAATCTTCACCGGTCGTCGAGGACCTCACGATTCAGGTGGGCCCCGATGTGCGGGTCGTGGACCATACGGCCCTCGACGGGATCTTCCTCGCCATGGACATGGCCACCAAGCAGCCCCTTCGCATCCAGGGGCTCGACACCATGGTCCGCCTCGGCCACGACGAGCGCGCGGTACGGGTACGTGGGCGCGTCGCGGTCGTGGGGACGGACGGAATGTACGACTAGGTGTCCTGTCCAGGCAGGTTGTTCACTCGAATCCCTCCGGGATCATGGGGGTGTCTAACGTCCCCAACCCCGGAGAGACCGAGTGAAGCTGCATGCTAACGCCAAGACCACCCCGAAGACCCGCCTCCTCCTGGTCCAGCGCATCCAGAGTGGATGGGACCCGGCATCGGCGGCTGAAGCCGTAGGCGTAAGCCGCCGATGCGCGCTCAAATGGATGGCCCGGTATCGGGCTGAGGGGCTGGACGGGCTCCAGGACCGCTCCTCGGCTCCGCACAGGATCCCGCATCGCACGTCCGCCTCGAAGGTCCGTCGGATCCGTGAGCTGCGTCTGCGACGCCTTGCGGCCTTTCAGATCGCCAGGCTGCTGGGAATGGCCCGATCGACGGTCTCCGCCGTTCTCGTCCGTCTCGGCTTGAACAAGCTCCGAGCTCTTGAGCCGAAGGAACCTGCCAACTCCTACGAGCACGACCACCCCGGTGACCTGCTCCACCTCGACACGAAGAAACTGGGTCGAATCCGTGGCATTGGGCACCGAATCAGCGGCGTCCGCCAGCACCGCAATCGCGGCATTGGCTGGGAATTCGCGCATGTCTGCATCGACGATCACAGCCGGGTCGCTTATGTCGAGGTCCTCGAAGACGAGAAAGGCGAAACGGCAGCACGCTTCCTTGAGCGTGCCGTCCGGTGGTTTGCAGAGGAACTCGGCGTGCGAATAGAACGACTCCTAACGGACAACGGGTCGTGCTACCGGTCCAAGGTCTTTCGCGAGACCCGAGAAAGGCTCGGAGCTCGCCATGGCTTCACTCGGCCCTATCGACCACGCACGAACGGCAAGGCCGAGCGCTTCATCCAGACAATGATCCGCGAGTGGGCCTACGGGAAGCCCTACAAGAGCTCGAGGGGACGGAGGCTAGCCCTCCGGCCCTGGCTGCGGTATTACAACCATGTCCGACCCCACGGCAGTCTCGACTGCCGCCCTCCCATGACCCGGATCAGGGCTTCGGGGTGAACAACGTGCCTGGAAACGACAACTAGTCCGGCTCGCTGAAGGCGGTCAGGAAGTTCTCCAGGAACAGGGAGCTGGAGAAGGAGGGGAAGTCGTCCGGGGGCACGAGGCCGTCTCCGAAGCCGAAGGCCATGAAGGGGAGCAGCAGGCCCTCGACGTTGGAGACGGCGTGGACGGGAACGTCGAACGAGGTGTCGTTCTTGCGGAGGTCACCGACGTTGGGCGGTTGGTGATCTCCCAGGATGAGTACCAGGGACGGACGCTCGAGCTGGAGGGTGAAGCCGATCATGGTCTCCATGCTGTAGCGAATCGTGTCCATGTACGCCGCTTGCAGGTCCGGGTGCCCGGCGTAGTTCATCCACTCGATGGGATAGCTGCGCTCCGGGTCGCGACGGTAGGAAGCGGGGTTCGCGGCCACGGCCCAATCCGCGTAGTAGGGCGGGATCATGCTGAAGGGAGCGTGGCTCGTGACCGAGACGTACTGCACGAAGAGGGGCGGAGCGTCGGGCCGGACCTGTTCGGCCAGGAAGTGGGCCAGGGCGAACTGATCGGGCATGAAGCCCCAGTGGTACACGTGCCCGTCGTAGGGGAAGTCGTGGAAGAAGACGTCTTCGCTGAAGCCGAAGAACTTGCCCTCGGGCCAGTCCTCGGAAGTGGCCGGCTGGACGTTGAGGGCGCGGTAGCCTGCCTGGGTGAAGAAGTGGGGCAGGGGCGTCAGGTCGCTGGCCAGGAGGCGATCGAACGCCCGTCGGTTGCGAACCTCGACGCCGCTCAGGAGCTCGGCGTGGGCCAGGGAGGAAAGGCCCCCGCTGATCGAGGGAAAGGCGTAGCCGCTCGCGACGCCGAAGCCGGCCTGGGAGAGTTCGCCCTGCCACTCGGCGGCCCAGGGGGCGAAGGCCCGCGCGGTGTCCTCGGTCCGGAACAGGGAGCGGCCGTAGGACTCGATGAACAGGACGTAGACGTCGGCCCGGCCCAGGCGTCGCAGGTTCTTCGGGAGTCGCTCGCTGCGTTCTCGGGCCGCCTCCAGTTTCTCGGTGTAGCGACCTTCCTCGCGCCATTTCTCGATCGCATCGAGGGCGCCCGCCGAAGCCGGAGCCAGCATGCCCTCGGTCCAGACCCGGCTGGGGCCTCGACTCCCGGAGGAGACTTCTGCGAAGGACAGCAAGACCAGAAGTTGGCCCAGGGCGAGGAAGGAGAGGCACCAGCGTCGGTTCTGGGCCGAGGCCAGGGCGTTCCGGACGAGACGGTGCAGAACGAGGTACAGAGCGACGGCCGCCGCGATGGCCAACACCGAGAGCACGACCTGGATCCACGGCTCGTAGCGGTGCAGCAGCAGGTGGACGAGGCTCGGAGCCATGAGCACGTCGTTGTAGGTGTCCAGCTCCTTGCCGTAGAAGACGGGCATGACCGTCTTGCCGAACCGGAACAGCGGCACGAGCAAGAAGAGCAGCGTGAGCGAGTGCTCGAGAAGGCTACCTGGACGGGAGCGAAGGGAAACGACGAAACCCCAGCCGATGAGCAGGAAGAAGTCGGGGCTGAAGCGCAGCCAGCTCGCGCGCCAACCGATCTCTTCCCAGGGGAAACGGAACGAGGCCAGGGCGTGCAGGAGGAAGAGGGAGGCGACGATCCAAGCCGTTCGGGTTCGGGAAAGGCTCATGGGCTCTCCCCCGAGCTGACGAATCCGCCGAGGCGCCGAACGAAGCTGCCCGAGAGGTGCTCCACCCGACGGGATGCGAAGCGGAAGCCCCAGGCGCGCACCTCGAGCCCCTCTTCGATTCCGTCCAGAGGATCGCTCGTCCAGGAGTAGGCCGTGTCGCCCTGGGTGAACAGGGGCGCCGTGATCTGGAGGATGGACTCCTCACCCCCGGGGACGCGCCCCGTCACGAGCACGAGCTCCGGAGGGTCAGGGCCGCGCTCCAGGTGGCCATGGGCTCTGTTCCCACCGTCGATCGACGCGAACGTGCCGGCGGAAGTCTCCGGGCGCACGATGTCCAGCTCGGAGAGGCTCAGGCTGGATACCGGTTCGAGCCGCTGCAACAGGCCCGCGTGTCGAAGCTCGAGCAGGAGGTCCCGGTCGAGAACGGCGGGCGCAGGCTGGGAGGGCATGCGCTGGCGAGCCTGGTCGACGAAGACGAGCTGGGCGCATGCGGACTGCAGGCGGCTGCGCTGGGTACGCAGGGTGTCGATCTGACGGTAGCCGTCCACGGCCAGCACGATCGAGAGAACGAAGGCGCCCAGGATCCAGATCGGGCGCGTTCTGCGGCCCAGGAGGATCGAACTCGCGCCGACGAGTCCGATCGGAAGCAGCAGCGTGCCCCAGGAGAGCTCCCGCAGGAGGAACGGCGAAAGAGGCTGCCCGAAGTAGGCGTCGCAGGCGACCAGTCCCTTGCCGAAGCCGAACAGCGCCAGGGCCAACCACGGCATCGCCGAACGAAGAACGTCGTCCTCGGCCCGTCGGCGCCAACAGAGGCCCAGGCAGAGGGCGAGCAGCAGGATCTGGATCCAGCCCACGAGGTGTCGACCCGTCTCGGAGTCGAAGGTCAGCGGGGACAGGCCCCAGCCTGCATGGCCCACGGCGAAGCCCAGGGCGGGGAGTGGGCTTCGGGACAGGTGCTGGACCAGCCCGGGCGCGAGGGATTCCGTCGCGGCCCACGGCGAGAGGTAGGAGAGGATGCTTCCGACGTTGCCGAGAAAGAGCCAGAGGGCCAGGTGTCCCCATCTGCGCTCGGGGTCGCGCCGCGAGGCTTCGAGCCAGACCACAGGAGCCAGGGCGAGCCACACGAGCACGCCGCTTCGGTCGCTGAAGATGGCGAGCTGGGCCGCGAGCAGCGAGGCGAAGAAGGCGCTTCGCCAGGGACGGTGACCGGTCAACCACACGGCCCCCAGGGTCAGGGCCAGGGGAGGAACGAACAGGCCGAGGCGGGAGCCAAGGAGCCAGCTGCTTCCGAAGGACGGAGAGAAGGCGAGCAGGGAAAGGACGGGCAGCGAGCTCGCCACGAGCAATCGGTCGGCCGTCGTTCGTCGAAAGAGCGTGATCACGGCTGCCAGGACACCGGCGGCCAGGGCCCAGTTGAGGACCGTGAAGCGTCCGAAGTCGGTGGCTCGCAGGAGAGCCAGGTAGAGGAGACGAAAGCCTGCCAGGCGCGTGCCCTGGCCTTGTGAGGCGAACCGCTCCCACGAGAAGGCCAGAGGTAGCTCGCCCCGCGCCTGGCGCAGGGCCGCAGGTTCCGGGCCGGGCACCGTGTCGAAGAGGG
>JAUIEE010000255.1 GCA_030428965.1 bacterium
CATCACGTGCTTCAAGCGCGTCCTCCAGTACGATCCGACGCACGCCCGCGCACGACTCTTCCTCAAGGACGCGGAAGCGTCCAAGACCATGTACTACGACGAAGACGAGGAGAAGAAGGAGGATCGCCTCAACCAGATCCTGCGCATCCCGATCACGGACTTCGAGCTCTCCGTCCGGGCCCGCAACTGCCTCAACAAGATGCAGATCGCGACCCTGGGCGACCTCGTTCAGCGCACGGAACAGGAGCTCTTGTCCTACAAGAACTTCGGCGAGACCTCTCTCACCGAGATCAAGGAGATCCTGCACTCCAAGGGACTGCGGCTCGGCATGCCGCGCGAAGAGGCCGTGGCCAGCATCGAGGCCCACGCCCACCGCACCGCCGGAGGCGATCGCTCCGACGTCCTCAACAAGCCCATCCTCGAGCTCAACCTCTCGATCCGCGCGCGGCGTACGGTCGAAACCCTGGGCTGCCTGACCCTGGGCGACGTGGCCAAGCACTCGGCGGAGGAGCTGCTCGGCATGCCCAACTTCGGCCAGACCTCGCTCCTGGAGTTGCGCTCCAAGCTGGCGGACTTCGGCCTGAAGCTGAAGGGCGAGTAGAGCACCCCCTCGGTGTACGAGTACCTCGAGGGAAAGGTCGCACGCAGCGGCCCGGCCCGTCTCGTGGTCGACGTCGCCGGCGTGGGCTACGACCTGGCCGTTCCCATCGGCGCCCGCTTCGAGGGGGCCGATTCGAAGGGCACCGTGCGCGTCTGGACCCACCTGGCCGTGCGCGACGACGCCCACGAGCTGTACGGCTTTCCCGACCGGGAGACCCGTGAGCTGTTTCGCCTGCTTCTGCGGGTGCGCGGCGTCGGCGGAGGGCTGGCCCTCGGCATCCTCTCCTCCCTGCCCGGCAACAGCCTGCTGGAAGCCATCGCCGCGGAGAACCTGAAGGCCTTCACCGCCATCCGCGGCGTAGGCAAGAAGACCGCGGAACAGATCCTGCTCGACCTGCGCGACAAGGCCCCCCAGCCGAGTCAAGCCGGCTCGGACGTGCTGGTGCCGCGCGCCTCCGACCACGCGAACGGATCGGTCGAGGACGCCGTGAGCGCCTTGAGCTCGATCGGCTACTCCGAGAAGGAGGCCCGCCGCTCCGTGGACCGTGCACTCAAGAAGACCCCCGACGCCGACCTGGAAACCCTCGTCCGCATCGCCCTGCGGGAGTAGCCCCTTGCCCGACAGCCAGCCTGGAATCCTCATCTGTGACGAACTCGACCCTGCGGCCATGGCGGTCTTCCACCGGCGCGGGCTCGAGCCCGAAGTCCGCACCGGCCTGGACGAAGAGGCGCTGATCGCCATCGCGCCGGCCTACGAGGCCATGATCGTGCGTTCGGCCACGCGCATCACCCGCCCGGTGCTCGAAGCGGCGGGAGCTCTGCGGGTGGTCGGCCGAGCCGGTATCGGCGTGGACAACATCGATTGCGACGCGGCCACCGAACGCGGCGTCGTGGTGATGAACACCCCCCTGGGGAATGCGACCACGACCGCTGAGCTGGCGATCGCCCTGATGCTCTCCCTGGCCCGACACATACCGCGTGCCGACCGTGCCGTGCGTTCGGGTAAGTGGAGCAAGAAGGGTCTCTTGGGATCGGAGATCACCGGCAAGACCCTGGGCGTGATCGGCCTGGGCCGCATCGGCAAGATCGTCTCGGAAAGGGCCCGCGGCCTGGGCATGAAGGTCGTGGCCTTCGATCCGTACCTGGATCGGAGCACGTCCGGGCCCAGCGCGGGTGGGGTCGAACTCCTCGAGCTGGACGAGCTGCTCGAATGCTCGGACTTCATCACCTTGCACGTCCCGCGCACCAAGGCGACCGAACGGCTGATCTCCTGGGAACGCCTGGCCAAGGTGAAGCGCGGTGCGCGCCTGATCAACGCGGCGCGCGGGGGCATCGTCGACGAGGAGGCCGTGCTCGACGCCCTGGTCGATGGACGCCTGGCCGGCGCCGCCTTCGACGTGTTCGAACAGGAGCCCCCCGCCAAGAACCATCCGCTCCTGCAGCGTGAGGACGTCATCTTCACCCCCCACCTGGGGGCCTCTTCCCAGGAGGCCCAGCTGCGTGTCGCCATCGACATGGCCGAGCAGATCTCGGACTTCCTGCTCGAGGGGGTCGCCAGGAACGCGGTCAACGCTCCGACCCTGCCGGCCGACTCCCTCGGGGAGTTCGCCCCGTTCCTGCTCCTGGCCGAGAAGATGGGTAGCTTCCTCGCCCAGCGCATGGGCGGACCGATCCGTAAGATCGAGCTCACCGTGGGCGGCGAGATCGGTCGTCTGGGCGTCGAACACCTGCGACTCGCCCTGCTCGTAGGTATCCTGCGCCACATCATGGAGGCCGGCGTGAACTTCGTGAACGCCCCCAGCCTGGCCAAGGAACGAGGCATCCTCGTCCTCGAAAATGTCGAGGAGGAAGCGGACTTCCGCCATGGAGAGATCACGGTGCGCGCCATCGAGCGCGCGGGAGCCGAGACCCACGTCGTCTCGGGCACCGTCTTCGGACGGGAGCCTCGCATCACGCGCATCGACGAGGTCTACCTGGACCTCCCCCCCCGGGGCCCCCTGCTCCTGACGCGGCACGAGGACCGTCCCGGCGTGCTGGGCAAGATCGGGACCCTGCTGGGGGAAAAGGGGGTCAACATCCGCCGCCTCGAGCTCGGTCCGCCGGGCAAGGCCGACGACCTCGCCTACGGGTTCCTGACGCTGTACGAAGAGGCGCCGGAAGAGGTGATCGCCGCGATCGCGGAGATGGAGACCATTCGGGAAGTGCAGCTCATCCTCCTCTAGGCCGAACTCGCCAGGCGCCCCCGTGTCCTTCGCCGAACTCTCGGATGCTCCTCCGCCCTACGACACGGTCGTCTTCGACTGTGATTCGACCCTGTGCTCCATGGAGGGTATCGAGGAGCTGGCGGGCCCCGAGCACGCCGAGGAACTCCGCCGTCTGACGAACGAGGCCATGGACGGAGACCTGCCCCTCGAGGAGGTCTACGGCCGCCGACTCGCGCTGGTCGGCCCCACCCGCGAACAGGTCCTCGGCGTCGGCGCACTCTACGTGGAGCGCCTGCTTCCCAACGTGGCCCTCGTCGTGCGGGCCCTCGGGGAGTGCGGGAAACGCGTGGTGATCGTCTCGGGCGGCTTGCACCTGGCCGTGGCCGTGCTCGGCGAGGCCCTCGGCCTGTCGCCCGAGGATGTGTTCGCCGTCGAGGCCCACTGGGATCGGGAGGGACGCTACCGAGGCTTCGATGAGAACTCTCCCTTGGCCCGCAGCGGGGGAAAGCCCGAGGTCGTCGCCGCGCTCGGGGAGACGGGCGGCAGGAGGATGGTCCTGGTCGGCGACGGCATCACCGACCTCGAGGCGGCCCCCCACGTGGCTCGCTTCGTCGCCTTCGGCGGCGTCGAGCGACGTGAGGCCGTCTTCGCCAAGGCCGTGGTGCAAAGCACCTCTCCCGACTTCAAAGACCTGCTTCCGCTCTTGCTCTCTCCGGCCGAGATCGAGACCCTGCAGCCCCAACGCACCTTCGCTCCGCTCTTCGAGAGGTAAGTCCCATGCTCTGGATCCCTGGCCCGACCGAGGTCCGCGACGAAATCCTGGCCGAACTCCAGAGGCCGATGATCGGCCACCGTTCCGCCGAGATGAAGGCCGTGATCGAACGCATCGATCCCGGCCTGCGACTGGCCTTCGGCCTGGGGAAAGACTCGACCTCCATGGCCGGAGTCGGGACCCACAGCGCCACGGCCATGATGGAGGGCTCGCTCACCGGGGTCGGCCCGAGGGTCCTGTGCATCGTCGCCGGAGCCTTCTCGAAGCGCTGGGCCGAAGTGGCCCGGACCCTCGGGAAGGAGGTCACGGTCCTGGAAGTTCCCTGGGGCCAGGCCGTCGATCCCGACCAGCTGAGGGACACCCTGGGCAACGGAGCTCCCTTCGATGCGGTCACGCTCGTGGTCAACGAAACGTCGACCGGTGTCCTCACGCCCCTCGGCCCTGTGGCCGAGGCCCTGAAGGACAGCCCTCGAACCCTGCTGCTCGTCGACGTCGTCAGCGCGATCGCAGGCTCGCCGATCGACTTCGACGAGCACCGGATCGACTTCGCCCTGGCCGGTGTGAACAAGGCCCTGGCTCTGCCCCCCGGAATCACGGTGCTGTGCGCCTCGGAGCGCTACCTGGCCGCGGCCCGCGGCAACGAGCGCCGTACCTGGTACCTGGATCCGGTGCGCACCCTGGAGGGTCACCGAGATCGCAAGACGCCGGCCACGCCCAACGTCCCGCTCTACTTTGCGCTGGCTCGCCAGCTCGAGGACATCAGCGCCGGACGCACGCTGCCCGAGGACGAGCGCCACAAGAGCGGCGCAGCCGCCTGGCAAGCACGCTTCGAGAAGCATGGCCGCATGCGCGAACGCACCCTCTCCTGGGCCGGCGACCATGGGCTCGCCCCCTACCCCGAGCACCGGCTGTCGTCTCCCACGGTGAGCTGTTTCCGGGCGGGCGACCTCGACGTGGCCCGGCTGGTCGAGGGGCTGGCGCAGCACGGCGAGAGGATCGGGACCGGGTACGGCGACCTGAAGTGGGAGACCTTCCGCATCGGGCACATGGGCGACCACACCGAGGAAGGGCTGGCTCGACTCCTGACCCTTGCGGACGAGGTGATCGCCGACCTCCGCTAGTCCACGAGCCCCTTCCGTTCGGCCAGCTCCCGGGCGACGGCGCGCACCTCCTCGGGACCCAGGTGGTGCAGCTGGTGCAGGAGATAGCGATCCGGATGGAGCCCGCCCTGCGCTTCGAACCGCTCGGCGAGCACGATCAGAAAGTCCTCCAGCAGCTTGCGATAGGCCGCGCCGTGGGGCGTGACCGTGGAGCGGCCGTCCACCGCATCCACGCATTCCGCCAGGGGGAGGCGCGGGTCAGGGGTGGCGACCAGGGCCACGAGCTGCGCCCGGTACTCGAGGGCCAGGGGCAGCCCACCCCGGCGAAGTCCCGCCCCCGCGAGGAAGCCCAGGGCCTTGAGGGGCTTCTTGCCGATCGGCAGGAAACGCGTGCGGTCGCACAGGTGCCCCTGCTCGTGGATGGCCGTGGCCTCGACCAGCTCGTCCAGGGGAACCAGCGGACGAGCCGCGAACTCCGCGTCCCCGCGATCGTCGAGGACGGCCAGGCGCAGTCGATCCCCGGCGCCCAGGGGCGCATAGAGGCGGGTGCGCTCCGCGTCCCAGGTGCTCGGGTGCCCGGCCAGCCGTGGCCCTCGGCCCGACAAGCGCAGGCGGCGCTGCTCGGGGTCCTGGAAGCGCAGCTGCAAGGCGAACCAACGCTCACGCTCGTCGCGGATTCCGGCCACGTCGACCCAGTAGCCCTCGTGAAGGGCGGCCCCGACGATACGAGCTCCCCGACGGACCGGACGGCTGGGAACGTCGGCCCCATCGCACCAGGCCACCGTCCCCGCGAAGGGCACTCCCAGGTGCTCCCCCGAGACCTGCTCGACGGCCACCTGGCGCAGCACGGTCCCGTCCGGACCTCCGCCCCCCACCACGTTTCCAAAGACCCCGAAACGACCGAGGCGAGCCAGCGCCCTGGCCAGGCCCGGCACCTCGTCGCCGTCAGGTCCACGGCCCTCACGTTCGTCGAGCTCGGAAAAGAGCGGGCCGGGATGCACGACCTCGGCGAAGGGTCCGTAGCGCGTGCGCGGTGAATCGACCAGCGCGTCGAGACCTCCTTCGGGTCCGTAGAAGACCCGGAAAGCCGGGACCAACGCTTCCAGCAAGCGGTCCACGCTGTCGATGACCTTGGCTTCGGCTGGGGCGCCGGGCCACGGCCCGGTGTAGCTCTTGCCACCATCGACCGCGCGCAAGACCCGATCGATGTCAGCGAGAAGGGTCAACCCGCGCGTTGCCTCCGCGTCGGTGCGCAGGGCCGCACCGTGCCCCCGAACGGCCTCCGCGTGGGCCCAGGCACGCGCTTCCTCGAACCAGCCGGCGGTCACGAGGGCGCTACCCAGCTCGCGCCAGGGCTCGTCCTCCTCGGGGCTGCGGGCCAGCTCGACCAGGCGCCGCAGGCGCTCTTCCTTGGGAAACCCGTCCGCACCGATCGCCACTCCGGGCAAGTCTCCGAGCCAAGAGGCGACGGCCGCCCTCCAGTCCCCCGCAGCGAACTCCATCAGGCGACGGGCCGGGCTCCAGGGCCGGGACGAGTCCGTCTCTCGCAAGAGGCCCAGGGCCAGCTCGTAGGCCCCCCGCTCCAGGAGCAAGTCCGCCAACAGGCGATCGCGATCGGCCGAGCGTTCCCAGCCCACGGCCGCCTCGAGCGCGTTGCGGATCTCTCCTCCACGACTGCTTCCGTAGGCGAACAGCGCCGTCGCGAGATCGCGCGTCTCGGGGCCCGTCAGGCCTTCCGAACGCAGGAGATCCAGGGCTCGCTGCGCTCCGCGGTCCTGGGTCTCCTCTTGCAGGAGGTCCAGCAACGCAGCGCGCACCTCGAGCATGCGCCGGTCGCATTCTTCCAGCCCTTCGACGCCGAGCGTGTCCTCGAGGACCTGACGTGCCTCGTCCCCCCGGCGCTCCGCCATCAGGTAGCGGGACTGGGCCTGGGCGAAGAAGGCCCGCTCCCAGCTGTCCCGCGCCCGGGCCAAGGCCCGCTGGCCGTGGCGCCTGGCCCCGCGGGCATCCCCCGCCAGGAAACTCATCCAGGCCAGACCGTGGTGGGGCCAGGCCAGATCCGGGTCCAGCAAGGCAGCCTGCTGGAAGCGCACGACCCCGGCCGCACCTTCGAGTCGGCCGACGAGGTAGAGCAAGCTCGCATCTTGGGGATTGCGATCGAGCTCGCTCAACCGCAGCGCGAGTCGTTCGGCGCCCCCCAGTCCATCGCGCTCGAGATCGTCCAGCCAGCGTCGCGGCGCGACCCACTCGGGGGCCGCGCGCTCGCCCTCCTCGAGCAGGGCTCCGATCCGGCCCAAGGCCTCAGGATCCCGGCGAGCGAGGGTCCGGGCTTCGGCCAACAGGCTGCTGGCCTGTCCGTCGACCGGTGCCACCCGAAGCGCCCCCCGGGAAGCGCAGGCCGTCAGGTCGAACAGGGCGGCCGCGATCAGAACTGCGCACAGCGCCAGGGTCGGCTGGAGAGGTCGAAGGGAACGCATGGGCCTCGGGCCCCTTGTAGGAAGCCCACGGCCAGAGTCCAGCCGCAAATCGGACCGGACTCCCCAAAACCTCAGAGGGGGCGGACGAACCCCTCGAGAATGGCGTCTTCTCCCACCTCGCGGTGATCGACGTCCAGGAGGCGCGGAGGCGCCAGGTATTCGGCCAGGTTCTGACCTCGCCCGCCGTTGATGTTGCCGGTGTAGACCGCGACCTGGTCGACGAGCTCGGCCTGGAACCAGGACTTCAGCA
>JAUIEE010000256.1 GCA_030428965.1 bacterium
CGGTCCGCAGGTGCAGGAAGAACTCCTGCAGGCTGCCCTCGAAGCCGACCTGGTCCCGGATCTCCTCCATGGCCCCGTGGATGCGGGCCACCTCGGCCAGGCCCAGCTTGTGAACCGCCTCGGCGTCCAGGCGCGTGGTCGTCATGCGGCGCAGGGCGTGGTCGTAGAACTCCGCGCCGTTGGGGAACTTCCAGGCTCCGTCCTCGTCCGTGGCCAGCTGCGCCTGTCGCTCCAGGGCCTCGATGAGCTCGCGGTAGGCGGGTTCCCAGGCCTCCACGAGGGCTCGGCTGGCCTCGTCCAGCAGTTCCCGGCGTTGCTCGTCGCCCAGCTCCAGCGCCTCGAGCTTGGCCGTGATGTCGGCCAGGATCGGGCTCTCCCGGTCGGACTCCTCGAAGGGCCGGCCGGCGATCAGGTTGCGGCAATCGGTCAGCACCATGGGGAACACGAAGCGAGGGGGCAGGATGCCCCTCTCCTCGCGCGCCACCAGATTGGCCACCGTCTGGGACATCACGTCCCGGACGCCCCGGATGCGGGAGATGTAGTCCCGGGCGTCCTCGACGTTCTCGACCCGGTGGATGTCCATCAGGAAGGTGGCCACCGTCGTGTGAACCCCGCGCATCTGGTGCACCGGATAGCTGTGGAAGCGCCACGGGAAGTCCCCCAGGGCCTGCTCGGTGCGGTACTCGAAGAGCTGGTAGGACAGCTGCGAGGCCTCGTCGAGCTCGGCGAAGGGAAACTCGGTCCTGAGCCGCCGCAGGTTCTGCTGGTGGATCTCGTGCTCGCGCCGCAGGGCGTCGTCCGAGAGGTCCGTCCAGCGATCGTTCGGGCGTTCGAAACCCAGGCGGGCCGCTCGATCCGGATCGCGGTCGAGCTCGGCCTGGAAGACCTCCTCGAAGAACGCGGCCAGGCGTTGGCCGGTCTCGGGTCGGCCCTGGGCCTCCACCTGAGGCTGCGAGCTGCACCCGGGCAGGCCGAGGAGGAGGACGAAACCCAGGGTCGCGCTGCAGAGAAGAGGCTTCATCGGGCCGAGGTTACGGAGCTGGGGCGGTTCGGCCAACGGGTTCCCGCGGGCGACGGGCCCGGCGTGCAAGCCAGGTCACGGTCCGATGCGCTCGACCGTGTACTCCTTCCTCTTCGATGGCGGTGAAGGACGGGACGGGACGCTCGTGGCAGGTGACTTCCCGAAAGCGCAGGACGGGGTCTCCGTCCCCGTTGAGCAGCATGTTCACCAAGAGATTGGAGCCCCGCGACGACGAACGGGCCTCCAGGCGGGCTTCCAGGGTTCCTTCCACCTCGAGCCGTTTCTCGTCGGGCAGGACGTGGACCTCGAGGTCCAGCCGTTGCATGGACCAGCCGAAGCCGTCGGAGCTCTGGGCGAGGGGGGCGAGGAAGAGGGGCGTTGCAGCGGCGAGGGAGAGCAAGTGCATCCTGCCCAGGACTAGTTCCGCACGGTTCCGCCAGGACGGGGGAGGGGGCAAAAGTCGGCCAAGAGCCACGAGAGGCCGCTTCCAGGGACGAACGGGACCCTGCCCGGCGGCGCGGGGGTGCACTTCGCGGGCGAATTCCTGGCAGCTCGGCGCCCGATTGCGCGCCATGGGTGAGGAGAGGACAAGGAACCCCATGAACTTCACCCAGTCCATCGTCGATCACTACGCCCAGGAAGGGCTGACCGAGCGGATCCTGGCCGGGCTCCGGGAGCTCGGAAAGGACCCTGAACGTCTCAGCGTCCAGGATCTCGCCCCGGTGGACGGCTTCCATCTGCGGGGCCGCGCCGCCACGGAGGAGCTGGCCGGCTGGGCCGAGGTTCGAGCCGAAGATCGGCTGCTCGACGTCGGCTCGGGGCTCGGAGGCACCTGTCGCTACCTGGCCTCCCGAACGGGCTGTCGGGCCGTGGGGCTCGATCTCACCGAGGACTACTGCCGCACCGCGCAGGAGCTGTCGGCTCGGGTCGGTCTGGGCGAGCGGACCTCCTTCCGGGCGGGCAGCGCTCTGGACCTGCCTTTCGAGGACGGGGAGTTCGACGTGGTGTGGACCGAGCACGTCCAGATGAACGTGGCCGACAAGCAGGGGTTCTACGATGAGGTGGCGCGCGTCCTGAAGCCGGGCGGGACCTTCGCCTTCCACGACGTCTTGGCGGGCGAAGAGTCGCCCGGACCTGTGCACTTTCCCGTGCCCTGGGCGCAGGAAGCCCACATGAGCTACCTGTTCACGCCCGGCGCCCTGCGGGAAACCCTGCGCGAAGCCGGGCTGGTGGAGATGCGCTGGGAAGACAAGAGTGCCCCCTCGATCGACTTCCTGCGCAGCGCGCTCGAGCGGACCCAGGCCCAGGGACCCCCGCCCCTTGGTCTGCACCTCCTGATGGGGCCGACCGCCGCCGACAAGTTCCGGAACGTCCTCCGGAACCTCACCGAGGGGCGTGTTGCCGTCGTGCAGGGCCTGATGCGGAAGAGCTCCGGTGCCCTCTAGCCGCGCGCTGTCCGGGGAGAGCGGCGCCGCGCGGCCGAAGCGCAGGGAGAAGTCGCTCTTCAACGATGCCCTCGAGCTCGAACGCGACGAGCGCGGTGCGTTCCTGGAGGAAGCCTGCCAGGGCGACCGCGGGCTTCGCGAGCGGGTCGAGCGCCTGTTGAACGTCCACGAGCGGGTTCCCTTCACCCTTGCGCTCGGTACCCGGCCGACCCTGCCCGAGTCCGCCCGACCGAAGGAGATCGGAGGCTTCCGCGTCCTCGAGCGTCTGGGCGAGGGCGGGATGGGCGTGGTCTATGCGGCGGAACAGACCGAGCCCGTGCGGCGCACCGTGGCCATCAAGCTGACCAAGGGGGCCATCGATTCCGAGGAGCTCTTGGCGCGCTTCCAGTCCGAGTGCCAGGCCCTCGCGCTGATGAGTCACGCGAACATCGCCCAGATCCTCGAGGCCGGTGTCCACGAGGGCCGTCCCTACTTCGTGATGGAGCACATCGCCGGCCTTCCCATCACCGAGTACTGCGACCAGAGACGCCTGTCCGTGGAAGAGCGGCTGCGGCTCTTTCTGGCCGTGTGCGCGGGGGTGCAGCACGCCCACCAGAAGGGGATCATCCATCGAGACCTGAAGCCCTCCAACATCCTCGTGCGCGATGACGGAGCGCAGCCGATTCCCAAGATCATCGACTTCGGCATCGCCAAGGCGGTGCATCGCGGTGAGACGGCCTTCGACGTGCGCACGGGGATCGGCAGCGTCATCGGAACCCCCGACTACATGAGCCCCGAGCAGGCGGGCACGACGCAGCTCGACGTGGACACCCGGGCGGACGTGTACGCCCTGGGCGCCGTCCTGTACCACCTGATCTGCGGCGTGACTCCCCTGGGGCTCCAGGGTGGGCGCCTGGGTTGGGACGCCTTGCGGGAGGTGATCCACCACCGCGATCCCCGGCCGCCCAGCTTGCGCCTCGTGGAGGGCGAGCCGGGCCTGATCGCGGAGGTCCGCGGCACCCGTCCGGAGGAGCTCGCGCGCACCTTGCGGCAGGACCTGGACTGGATTGCGCTCAAGGCTCTCGAGAAGGACCGGACGCGTCGCTACGGAGCGGCCTCCGAGCTGGCCGCGGACGTCGAGCGCTTCCTGCGGTCGGAGGCGGTGGCCGCCCGGCCGCCCAGTCGTACCTACCGCGTCGTCAAGTTCGTCCGCCGCAACCGCGCGGCCGCGGCCTTCGCAAGCTTCGCTCTCGTCATCCTGCTCGCGGCCACCCTCGTGTCCGCCTCCTTCGCGCTCTCGGAGCGCCAGCAGCGTCGGCTGACCGACCGGGCCAACCTCGATCTTGCCCAGGAACGCTCCGCGGCGATTGACCTCGCGCACGAGGCCGGAGAGGGGCGCCGGCGAGCCCAGGCCATGGTCACGTTCCTCACCCGCGACCTGTTGGCCGCGGCCCGTCCGGCCAGTGAAGCCGGCCGCGGTCGGGACGTGACGATGCGGGCAGTGCTCGACACGGCGGCCGAACGGCTCGACCGGCGCACGCGCTCGGGAGAGCCGCGGATCGGGGACGGCGCGGTCGTGGCCCAGCTGCGGGCGGCGATCGGAGCGACCTACTCCAACCTCGGAGCCTACGGGGAAGCCGAGGCCCAGCTCTCCCAGGCCTTGGCTCTGGCGGAGGAGCACCTCGATCGGCTCGACCCCACGACCCTCGAGATCCTTTCCGAGCTGGGGCCCGTCTATCGCGCCCTGTCGCGCATGGACGAAGCCGAGCGTCACTACCTCGAGGCCGTCGAGCGCTGGTACGAGGCTTTCGGAGACGAGTCCCGGGCCCTGGGCCCCTTGGCCAACTACGGGGTCTTCCTGGATACGGTCGGACGTCGAAAGGAGGCGCGCGACGTCTATCGTCGCGTGCTCGCGGCCAGCGAACGGCTGCGCGGGAGCGAGGACGAGCTGACGATCATGGCCGCGGTGAACTACGCCTCGCTGCTCGCCCGCGAGGGAGACGTCGAACAGGCCCTGGACCTGTCGCGGCGCTACCTGCGCGTGGCCCGGACCGTCCACGGCGAGCACGCGCCGGTGACCCTGTCCGTCCTGCAGGCGCACATCCTGTCCCTGGCCGCCGATGGCCAGGTGGGGGAGGTCATCGCGCGCTCGGAGGAGCTGGTGCAGGCGGATCGGATCGTCTTCGGCAGGAACCACGATCAGACGGCCTACGCCCTCAATGGGCTCGGTGGAGCTCTGCGCGACGCGGGAGAGCTCGAGCGTGCCCGGGAGGTCCTGAACGAGGCGATCGCGGCCTACGAGGCGAGCCTCGGCCCCGTGCACCAGGAGACCTGCATGGCGCGGGCGAACCTCGGCGACGTCCTGATTCGCCTCGGAAAGTTCGGTGCCGCCGCCGATCTCCTGGGCGCTGCGGTCGAGTGTGCACAGGCCCTCCTCTCGCCCGAGCATCCGGACCTCGGCATCGTGCACGGCCTGTTGGCCGAGGCCCTCTTCGGGCTGGAGATCTACGCGGAGGCGGCGGTCGAGGCCGAGCGGGCCGTCGAGCTCCTGGGCAACGCGTCGGTCGCTCCGCCGGGGAGTCGGCGGCGAGCCGTGGACCGCGCCTACCGTATCCAGCGGGCCTGGGCGGTCCTCGATCCGAGCCCGGAGCGCCGAGCCGCCGTCGAGACCTGGCGCACGTTGGCGCTGGAGTGAGCCCGAGCTCGGCCGATCGGCCTCGACCTGGTCAGATCCGAGCCCTACCTGCGGATCACTGCGGTCGATGGGCACGAATCGGTTCGCCTGCGCCTCGAGGACAGCGGCCCCGGCCTTCCCGAACAGGTCCAGGGGCAGGTCGTCCGGGTTTTCCGGCGCTTCCACTTTGAGGTCGGAGCCCCATTGGCCTGGGCCTCTCCATCGTCAAGCTCCAGGTCGAGCGACTGCGGAGTTCGATTGGGTTCGAGAGTTCTTCCGTCTGGACTTCCTTTGACAGGGAGTTTTCCTACAGGCAGAGTTTGCGCAACCTGTGAGGCACTTCCCATGGCTCCCACGTTTGACCCGCTCGTACCCTCCGCCCTGATCGTCGACGACAGTGAAGACGATCGCTACATCCTGCGACGATTGCTCAAGAAAGCGGCGGTGACCGCGGAGATCGTCGAGAAGGTGCACGGCCAAGAAGCTCTGGACTACCTGGAGAGTTATCGAGGGAAGAGGTCCGAGCCTCTACTCATCTTCCTCGACATCAACATGCCCGTCATGGGCGGCTTCGAGTTCCTGGAGAAGTTCGAACAGAACCGCCGGGCCTGGAACTTCGAGGGGGCCATCCTGATCATGTTCACCTCCTCCGAGCACGCCTCCGACCAGGAGCGGGTCTTGAACTACGACTTCGTCAAGGGCTACGTGGTCAAGATGCCCCAGTCGTGGGAAGCCCTGCGCGAGCAGATCCAGGCCCTGGTCGCCTGTTCCTGATGCGCACGGAGGCGAGTCCGCCTCCGTCCTAGGGAGCGGCCGAACGAAAATCTTCGGCCCCTTCCGGCGCAAGCGCTGACTCCTCGGCTCCCCACCACGGACCGGGGGACTCGTATCCAACTCACGGAGGAACCCCGGTCGTGTTGCTGATCCAAACCGCATGCTGGGCGGGAGCTGTCCTGGCTCCGGCCGAGGCTCCGTGTGACGTCGCCCTGCACGGAGTGGCCGTCTTCGACAGTCGTCGGGCCCAGGTCCTGCCGGGGAAGACCGTGTTGATCGAGGGAGGAAAGGTGCTCGCGATCCAGGACGCCTCCGAGCCCTTCGAGGCTGAACAGACCATCGAAGGCAAGGGACGCCTTCTGACCCCGGGTTTCGTGGACACCCACATCCACCTGATGCAGGACTTCGCCATCGCCCGCGACGTGTCGCCCGAGCGCCTCGAGGAGAGTCGCCGGGCCGAGTACTTCGCGACCCTGGCCGAGCGCTACATCGGCAACGGAACGACGACCCTGGTCGACATGGGCCAGAGCGAGGCCTGGCTCGAAACCTCGATCGGCTGGATCCGCGATCCTTCGCTCGGCATCCCCGACCTCTTCGTCGTGGGCGGCGCCCTGTGCTCGATCCTGGACTGGGATCGCCAGCCTCCCCCGCACCACGTCCAGCTGGCCGACGCGCAGGCGGCGCGCGCCAAGGTGGCCGCGTACCAGGAGTTCGGCATCGAGCACCTCAAGCTCTACTGGAAGCTCGAAGCTCCCGAGATGCAGGCCATCGTCCAGGAGGCGGACGAGCGCGGCATGCGCCTCTACGCTCATATCGACAACAACATCGCCTCCATGCGGGATGCGATGGAGCTGGGCGTGCGCCACTTCGAGCACTTCTTCACCCTGATCCCCGGCATCCTGGACCTCGGCAGCATCCGTCCCCTGGTCCTGCGCAAGTACGGCCTGCGCGAGACGCGCACCCTGGACGAGTTCGCCGCTTCGATGGTGCTCTTCTTCGACTACATCCGCCACGATGAGTTCCTGAACGTGGAGATGATGGCGCTGCTCGAGGAGCTGGGTGCCAGCGGAGGCTCGATCAGCACCGCCCTCAACGTGCTCGCCACCGCAGCCGGGCGTTCCCGGGTCTTCTCCTCCTTCGATCACTTCCCCCTGCGCAGCGAGGCCGAGCTGCCCAGCTTCGACCAGCAAGCGAAAGAGCGACTGAGCCGGGCCTTCGACTCGATGCTGCACTACCTGCTCCAGGCCCACGAGCTCGGCGTGACCCTGCGCATCGGAACCGACACGCGCAAGGGAGGCGAAGCGCTCCTCGCCGAGCTGGCACTCCTGGTCGAGGCCGGCATCCCGGCCGAGGAGGTGCTCCGGATCGCCACCTGGAACGGGGCTCGCTGCCTGGGCATCGAAGACCGCAGCGGAGCGATCG
>JAUIEE010000257.1 GCA_030428965.1 bacterium
GTAGAGGCCGGAGACGATGCCCACCGTGACCGCCACCCCGGTGGCGAGCTCCGGCTTCCTCTACGCGGACATCCCGATCTGGTCGGGGACGACCGAGTTGCTCGACGTCTACCTGCCCACGGGATGGTCGGGATCCCAGGCCCTGCCGACGATTCTCTTCATCCACGGCGGTGGATCCCGCGGCGGAGACAAGGGTCAGCCGCTGCTGTTCTTCCGGCGCATGATGGACCTGGGCTACCCGGTGGTGTCCACCAACTACACCCTGGTCACCACGGACGACTGTTCCACCGGAGCCTATCCCGACGCCATCCACGACATCCGGGCCGCGGTGGACTGGATCCACCGTTCGGGTGGGACCCAGCCGGTGGGGCAGGACGTGTGTCTGCCGACCTGCGTCGTCGCTGTGGGGACTTCGACGGGCGCCTACCATGCCGCCCTGATCGGCGTCCTCGACGGAGCGAACGACGGAGGCTTCTTCGATCCGGGCATCACCGGGGGGGACTACGAAGTGGACCTCTCCGTGCTGGTCTCGGGCAGCGTCAACCTGTACGGCTACGGCGCCGACGGCGATTGCCCCGAGACCGCCTGTCACCAGTCTCCGCTCAACGTCACCTTCCCCGGCCCCGGGCTGTGCGGCGGGCCGAGCAACGCGACCCCCTACGTCGACGCCGATCCTCTGCCCCTGGGGGCACCGGGCCCCGGGCCCTTCGAGTGGAGCGGCTTTCCCTCCGGTTTCCCACCCCTGAGCGTCAGCGGCTGGGCCGCCCTGCCGTGGGGAGACGAGCTGCCCAACGGCTGCTGGCCGCCCGAGCTCTTCCTCGGGTGCGAGTGGGGCACAGGTCCCTGCAGCCAGGGAAACCCCGGAACCTTGCCCACGAACGTGATCACGAACAACGAGTTCGCCAACGCCTCTCCCATGAACTGGGTGGATTCGGGCGACGCGGACTTCTTGATCTACCACGGCGTGTGCGACTTCCGGGCTCCGTTCCACGCGGTCGAAGAGCTGCGGGACGAGCTGCTCGCTGCCGGCAGCTATGTCGTGCTCGAGCAGGAGCTCTCCTCCGACCACGGCATGAGCAGTGCCGCCGATGGTCTCTTGACGCCCTTCCAGGCCGCGAACCTGATCGATGCCGAGATTGCCGACTGGATGGCCGCGGGGGGCTGCAGCGGTTCCCTGAGCGCTTCGTTCCGACCTCTGGGGTGCGGTGCCACGCCGCGCAGCCTGCGGGTCGGTGCGGGACGTCCTGCCCTGGGCAGCGAGATGGTTCTGGCGATCGATGCCCTCCCGACGCGTGCCCTCGAAGGAACGCGCTCCGTTCTGGCCCTGTCCACCCGGGCGCTCAGCTGCCGCGGCGAGGTGGGGGAGTCCGGGCGACTGGGGGTCGACCTGTCCCGCCGCATCTCGCCTTTGCTCCGTGGCACTCCCTGGCGCGGCAGCCTGCGTCCGTCCGAGGTGCAGCTGAGGATCCCCGACGAGACCAGCCTCCTGGGTGCCAAGGTCTACGTGCAGGGGGCCATGCTCGATCCGGCCCCGGGGGTCCCGTGGGCCCTGACCGATGTGCTCGAGCTGACCCTGGGGCTGTAGCCGCGCCCCTCGTAGAGGCCCCGCTGGGGGACGGTTGACGCAGGGTGGGATCAGGAACGGGCCGGGGGCCCCAGGATGCGGCGGGCCGCGGCCCTGGGGTCCTCGGTCTGGGTGAGGGTTTGGAAGACCTCCTCGAGGGTGCCTTCCTGACCTGCCCTCGCCCGTAGCTCGTCCAGGGTGCCGACGTCGACGAGTCGGCCCTCGCGCAGCAGGGCCATCCGGTCACAGACGCGCTCGACGACGTCGAGCAGGTGGGACGTGTACAGGACGGCGCCTCCACGGTCGGCCCAGCCGCGCAGGAGGGCCTTGATGATGGCCGTCGTCGGGGCGTCCAGGCCCGAGAGGGGCTCGTCGAGGATCAGGAGAGCCGGCTCCGGGAGGAGGGCGCAGGCCAGGGCCGTCTTCTGGCGCATCCCCCGGGAAAAGTCACCCACCGGGTCCTCGGCCCTTCCCGCCAGTCCGAAGGCCTCCAGGAGGCGATCGATCTCGCCCTCCAGCGCGGACTCCGGAGGTCGGCCGTAGAGCCTGCCCACCAACCGTAAGTGCTGCCTGGGACTCAGGTTGGCGTAGAGAGGGGCCCCCTCCGGGACGTAGGCGTAGGAGCGCCGAGTTCCGACCGGATCCAGGCCGACCTCCCGGCCTTCCACCCAAACCTGGCCCGCCGTCGGCTCCAGCAGACCGCACAGGATCCGCAGGGCCGTGGTCTTCCCCGCGCCGTTCGGGCCCAGGAGGCCCAGAACCTCCCCCGGACGGACCTCCAGCTGGAAGTCCTCCAGGGCCACATGATCGCCGAAGCGCTTGGTGACCCCGGCGAAGGAGGCGAGGGCCTCTATCCCTCGCACACCTCGACCGGCACACCGATCTTCTCGGCCACGAGGTCGGCGATCTGGGTCATGCGTGTCTTCGTGATGGGCTTGGAGGACTTGTTCGCCTTCGGCGGAGTGCTCAGCTGGACACTTGCGGGTCGAATCTCGTCCAAATGGCGCAACCATGCGCGAACTTCGGTGTCCTTGGAGTTGTCGACGTCGCCGCGCACGAACTCCGTGCGAACGACGAGCTTCTCGATCTCGAGCCGGCCCATGTACTGGACCCGATCCTTGAAGACCTGGGCGCTCTGGCCCGTGAGAGCCTGGTACGTCTTCTGGGTGCCCGCCTCCAGACTGAGGATCGGTCGGTCGTAGAAGCTGAGGGCGTGGCGCACCTGGGGGCGAGACAGGTCCGGAGATTCGGAGAGCAGACAAAGAGCTGCCTTTGGGAACCACTTGTTGGTCAGTTCACGGAGATTCCGGCTGATCTCGTGGAAGTCCGGGTGCAGTGTCGGGTCGCAGTGCGCGCCCTCGACCACGATCGTGGGGACTTTCTCGCCCTCCTTGGAGAGCTCGATCAGTCGGCGTGCCGCGGTCGTTACGACCACGGCCTGGGTGGGATAGCGGTTGGCCCTGGCGGTTTCCACCGTGGGCCGGATGGTGACGGAGCGGCCGAACTTCGGGTGTTCGGACGGTCCTTCGACCACGTCCTCGGAAAGCTGACGGATCATACGGTCATCTCTGGGCGCCTTAGGGGGGCTCCGGGGGGAGCCTCTCCTCCCCGATGCGAGAACCCTTATTATAGGCCATGGCGGCCCTCCCGTACGACCCCCAGGACAGGATCCTTGCCGGGAGGCCGTGGGGAGCCCCGGCAACCCAGCAGGAGCGCCAGGCCGAGAAGGGTGCGCAGGGGATGATCCCCGGCGGCCCGGACCCAGCGCAGGGCCAGCGGTTCGGCGGCCCGGGGGGCCCAGGCCCGATCGACCAGCTCGAAGGCACAGAGGGCCAGGGCAGCCAGCAGGAGATGGGTTCCTTTCATCGCTCGCCGGAGGACCGGCTCACCAAGACTTCCCCGCTCTCCCTCGGTTGCTCGATGTCGGCCTTTTCCTGGCATAAGGGGGCTCCAGGGGCTCTCCAAGGTGGGATTCGTTCCGAACGCTGCTAGGATGACGCGCCCGAATCCAAAGGACTGCCGAGCCCGGAGGGAGGGCGGCGGGCATTTTTCGACCCCCGGCCTTTCGGGCAGCCGCGTGGTCCCGAGGGATCCGCGTACCCCCTCATGTATTTCGACTACCTCAACGCCCTCGTCTTCGCGGCCGTCGGGTTGGTGTTCGTGTTCGCGAACATGATCATCGCGTCCATCATCCGACCGCGTCGCTCGGTGGACGAAGGACTCGAGACGTACGAATGCGGTGAGGAGACGATCGGGGACGCCTGGATCCAGTTCGACATCCGCTACTACACGGTGGCCCTGGTCTACGTGATCTTCGCGGTGGAGATCGCGTTCCTGTTCCCCTGGGCCCTCGTGCTCCAGGACGTCATGGCGGATCGCGGCGCGGCGGCGGGCACGGGGATCGGGGCCTTCGCCCTGGTGGAAGGGGTGATCTTCATCGTCATCCTGTTCCTGGGGCTGGCCTACGTCTGGGCCAAGGGAGACCTGGACTGGGTCCTGCACTGGGAAGCGCCGCACTACCAGCCCCCCGCGGCACGCAAGAAGGTCGTGCTGCCCAAGGTCACCGAGATCGAGGAAGCACTGGCCGAGGCCGAGCCGGAAGGCTCGGAAGACGAGGACGAAGGAGAGGCGGCCTAGAGGCCAACCGAGCTATGGGATTCCTCGAGAAGCAGTTCCAAGAGAACGTCCTCACCACGAAGGTCGACTGGCTCCTGAACTGGTGCCGGCTCTCCAGCATCTGGCCGATGACCTTCGGGTTGGCCTGCTGCGCGATCGAGATGATGGCCGTCGGCTGCGCCCACCACGACATCGATCGCTTCGGGGCCGGGGCCTTCCGCGCTTCCCCGCGCCAGGCCGACCTGATGATCGTGGCGGGTACGGTCAACTTCAAGATGGCCGAGCGCATCAAGCGTCTCTACGACCAGATGCCCGCGCCGAAGTACGTGATCGCCATGGGGGCTTGCGCCACGGGCGGCGGCCCCTACTACAAGTACGGCTACACCGTGGTGAAGGGCGTCGACCGAGTCATTCCCGTGGACGTCTACATCGCCGGGTGTCCTCCCCGTCCCGAGGCGCTTCTCGAGGGGCTGATGAAGCTCCAGGAGAAGATTCAGACGTCTTCGGTCATCCGCAAACCTGCTCGCACTGCCTAGCCGCCGGTCCCACCCCTTTCGAGCGAGGAGCATTTTGGACTTCCAAGGCATCTACGATCGCCTCAGGGCCATCGAAGCACCCGGTCTGGAGGGCTGCGACGAACCGCGTCCCGCCAACGCCGAGACCAAGGACAAGGGGCGCGGAGGCGACCCGTTCTGTCTCGTGACGCCGGCTCTCCTGCCCGCCTTCCTGGAGGTCTGCCGCGACGACCCTCACCTGTCTTTCGAGATGGCGGCCGACATGACGGCCACCGATCCGGGCAAGGACGAGGAGCATCTGTGGGTGAACGTGCAGCTGCTCTCGGTCTCGAAGAAGCATCGCCTGGCGGTCAAGGCGCTCCTGCCGAAGGCTTCGCCGGTCCTGCCGACCACTTCGGGCGTCTACCGGACGAACCAGTGGCACGAACGGGAGTGTGGCGAGATGTTCGGCATCACGTTCGAAGGCCACCCTGACCCGCGCAACATTCTCTTGCCCGACGACTGGGTCGGGGCTCCGTTGCGCAAGGACTACGAGTTCCCGAGGGAGTACCACGGCATCTCCTGCGAGTAGATCGCTTCGACCATGGAGACCCAAGAGCACACCGCAACGATAGCTGAGTCCGGGGAATCCCGCGTTCTGGAGAGCGGCGAGCGCGAGTACATGCTCGACGTCCGTACCCAGGACATGGAGCTCAACATGGGCCCGCAGCACCCGGCCACCCACGGGGTGATGCGCATCCTGGTGCGGGCCGACGGGGAGCTGATCACCGGTGCCCAGCCCCACCTGGGCTACCTGCACCGCTGTGCGGAGAAGATCGGCGAGAACGTCGAGTGGTTGATGTACCTGCCGTACACCGATCGCTACGACTACCTGGCCGCGATGAACAACAACCTCGGCTACTCGATGGCGGTCGAGGCCTTGATGGGGATCGAGATTCCCCGTCGCGCGATGATGATCCGCACCATCTGCGCCGAGTTGAACCGGATCGGGTCGCACCTGATCGCCTTCGGAACGTACGGGCTGGACCTGGGTGCCTTCACCCCCTTCCTCTACATGTTCCGCGAGCGCGAGTGGATGATGGCCCTGTTCGAGAAGATCTGCGGGGCTCGCCTGACCTACAGCTACATCCGCATCGGCGGGGTCTTCAACGACGCCCCCCCCGGCTGGCTGAGCGAGGTCGAGCGCTTCTGCGACACCTTCGAGGAGAAGTGGAAGGAGTACTGCGATCTCCTCATGGTCAACCAGATCTTCGTCAAGCGCACGGCGGACATCGGCGTGATCTCGCCCGAGATGGCGCTCGACTTCGGCCTGACCGGACCGATGCTGCGCGGCAGCGGCGTCGACTGGGACCTGCGCCGCGACATGCCCTACGAGCTCTACGAGGAGATCCACGCCGACGGAGCCTTCGACGTCCCCCTGGGGACCGGAGAACGGGGGACCGTGGGCGACTGCTGGGACCGCGTCTACGTGCGCGTCCAGGAGATGATGGAGTCGATCAAGATCGTGCGCTGGTGCCTGGGCGCGATCGAGCCGGGTGAGGTCATCGCCGACATTCCCAAGACCCTGCGCGTGCCTCCCGGCGAGGCCTACGTGGGGATCGAGAACCCCCGCGGTGAGCTCGGGCACTACGTGGTCTCGGACGGCGGCAAGGTCGCCGTGCGGGTGCGGGTGCGCGGCCCCTCGTTCGTCAACCTGGCCGTTCTCGAGGAGCTCATGCCCGGTGCCCTGGTCGCCGACTCGATCGCGATCATCGGCTCCACGGACATCGTCGTCGGGGAGACGGACCGCTAGATCATGCTGGCCCTATCGAATTCAACGACCCCCGAGTCCGCGACGACCCTCGCTCCCGGCGGCTCGGATGCGATCAACTCCCTCTTGGTGGAAGTCAAGCCGGACTTCGTTCCCGGCTGGGCGGTCCCGCTGACCGGTGCGATGATCTGCGTCGGCATCGCCGTCGCCATCATCTCGCTGATCGCCATGTTCAGCACCTGGCTGGAGCGCAAGGTCTCCGGTCACATCCAGTGCCGCTACGGCCCGATGCGCGTTGGCTGGCACGGCGTCCTGCAGCCGATCGCCGACGGCGTGAAGCTGCTCCTGAAGGAGGACCTGGTCCCCAAGGGAGCGGACCGGGTCCTGTTCGTGCTGGCGCCGGCTCTCGTGCTCGCCAGCCTGCTGGGGGCCATGGCCGCCTTCCCCCTGGCCCCGGGCTTCTACTTCGCGGACGTCGACCTGGGCGTGTTCTTCATCCTGGCGCTCACGTCCACGACCACCATCGGCGTGGTCATGGCGGGCTGGTCGTCCAACTCCAAGTGGTCGCTGTACGGCGCCATGCGCGAGGCGGCCCAGGTCGTGGCCTACGAGATCCCCCTGGGGATCAGCCTCCTGCTGCCGCTGATGGTCGCCGGCAGCTTCAACCTGATCGAGGTGAGCGCTCAGCAGTCGGGGTTCATGGGGATGGCCTGGCACATCTTCCGCAACCCGTTCATGTTGCCGGCCTTCATCCTGTTCTTCGTGGCCATCCTGGCCGAGACGAAGCGTGCCCCCTTCGACCTGCCCGAGGCCGAGTCCGAGCTGGTCGCGGGCTTCATGACCGAGTACTCCGGCAT
>JAUIEE010000258.1 GCA_030428965.1 bacterium
GGCACCGAGAGCTACTCGCGGCGCATCTCGAAGATCCTCAGCCTGCGTGCCGAGGAACGCAGCGAAGAGCAGCGGGACTACCTGGCGCGCTACTACGTGGGCCGCTCCCGGGCCTGGCTGGAGGAACGCATCGCCATCGAGCGCTTGGAAAACAGCAAGCCGCCGGTGGCCACTTCGCTCGTGCTCGAGCCGGTGCGTAAGCAGCGGCGCACTCGCCTGCTCAAGGGAGGGAGCTTCCTGACGCCCGGGATCGAGGTCGAGCCGGGGGTGCCGGATTTTCTGCCTGCCCTGGGCGGAGACGAGATCCCGACCCGGGCCGACCTGGCCCGTTGGCTGACCTCCCCGGAAAACCCGCTGACCCATCGGGTCCTCGTCAATCGCCTCTGGCAACGCCTGTTCGGGCTGGGCCTGGTCGAGACCGAGGACGACTTCGGGACCCGGGGAGCGCTCCCGAGCCATCCCGAGCTCTTGGACTGGCTGGCGAGCGAGTTCGTGGCCGGGGGGCAGCTGCGCAAGCCTCTCCTGCGCACGATCGTGACCTCCGCCACCTATCGGCAGGCCTCGAACCCGCGCGGCGACCTGGCGGAGATCGACCCCCGCAACCGGCTCCTGGCACGTCAGTCCCGGATGCGGACCGATGCGGAGACCCTGAGGGACACGGCCCTGGCCGTCAGCGGCCTGCTCTCCCCCGAACTCGGTGGACCGCCGGTCTATCCTCCCCAGCCCGATGGGGTCTTTCGATTCACCCAGAAGCCGAAGACGTGGCGCGCGAGCGAAGGGGAAGCGCGTTTCCGACGGACGCTCTACACCTGGCACTGGCGCTCGAGTCCCTTCCCTTTCCTGACGACGTTCGATGCCGATCTGGGCAAGCGCAGCTGCACGCGCCGGCGCGTCTCGAACACCCCGCTGCAGGCCTTGAACCTGGCCAACGACCCGATGTTCATCGAGATCGCCCAGGGGCTCGCGCAGCGGGCTCTGGAGCTTCGGGACGGCGACCTCGAAGCGCGCCTGTCCCGGGTCTTTCGCTGGTGCGTGGCGCGTCCGCCGGACGCAACGGAGCTGGCCACGCTCGAGGCCTTCTTCCGGCGGCACCTCGAGCTCTTCGAGGAGCAACCCGGACAAGCCGAGCTGCTCGCTCCCGGGTCGCGCTCGTCGGGTACTCCCATCGAAGGGGCCGCTTGGACCGCCCTCGCCCGTGTGCTCTTGAACCTCGACGAGTTCGTGACCCGAAACTGACCCATGGAACCTCGAGTCAACGGGAACCAGCGAGGCCTCGAGCTCACGCGCCGACACTTCCTCTCGCACTGCGGGGTGGGTCTGGGGTCCATGGCCCTGGGCAGCCTGCTGGCCAAGGAGGCCGGGGCCCAGGGCGTGGCGCACCACGCGCCGCGAGCCAAGAACGTCATCTTCCTGTTCATGGCCGGGGGACCCAGTCAGCTCGATCTGTTCGACTACAAGCCACGCCTGGCCGATTTCGACGGCCAGCCTGCCCCGGAGTCGTTCCTGAAGGGCAAGCGCTTCGCCTTCATCGGCCCCGAAGCCAAGCTGCTCGCGAGCCGGCGACGCTTCTCCCAGCACGGGCAGTCGGGGGCCTGGATCAGCGAGCTCCTGCCGCACGTCTCCGGCGTGGCCGATGAGCTCTGCATCGTGCGGAGCATGGTGACCGACCAGATCAACCACGGTCCCGCCAAGCTGTTCATGAACTCCGGTAGCCCCCAGTACGGGCGCCCGAGCATGGGTTCGTGGGTCTCCTATGGCATCGGATCCCCTGCGGACAACCTGCCCGGCTTCGTCGTCTTGCAGTCGGGGTCCCGCGGGCCGCGCATCGGGGCTCCCCTGTGGGGGGCGGGCTTCCTGCCCACCCGGCACCAGGGCGTTCCGTTTCGCTCCGGAACCGAGCCGATCCTGCACCTGAGCACGCCTCCGGGATTCAGCGCCGAGGCCCAGGAGGACTTCTTCAATACGGTCGGCGCGCTCAACCAGCACCGTTACGAAGCCCTGCGGGACGAGGAGATCCGCACCCGCATTGCGGCCTACGAAATGGCCAGCCGCATGCAGACCAGCGCTCCGGAGCTGATCGATCTTTCGGCCGAATCGAAAGCGACCCTGGATCTCTACGGGCCTGAGGCCGGCTCTCCGTCCTTCGCCACCAACTGCCTCCTGGCCCGCAGGCTGGTCGAGCGCGGCGTGCGCTTCGTCCAGCTCTACCACACCGACTGGGACCACCATGGCAACGCCGACCTGAACCTGCTCGAACCCCTCGAGCAGGTGACGCGCGAGGTCGATCAGCCCATTGCGGGCCTGATTCGGGACCTCAAGCAGCGTGGGCTGCTCGAGGACACCCTCGTCATCTGGGGAGGCGAGTTCGGTCGTACGCCGATGACGGAGTACCGCGTTGCCGTCGGGCGTGACCACCACGTCGATGCTTTCACGATGTTCCTGGCCGGTGGGGGAACCCGGGCCGGCTATTCCCATGGGCACACCGACGAGTTGGGCTTCGCCGTGACCGAGGGAGCCGTTCACGTCCACGACCTGCACGCGACGATCCTGCACCTCCTGGGACTCGACCACCTGCGGCTCACGTACCGTTTCCAGGGGCGGGACTTCCGCCTGACGGATGTGGCCGGAGAGCTCGTACCGGAGCTCTTGGCATGACCCTCGGTCGCCTGGCGCGCTTGGCGCTGCTCGCGGTTGCGGGCGCGGGCTGCTCGCCGGAGCCCGCGCCGCGCTGGATCTCCCTGGCCGCCGGGTTTCGGCCCGATCCGGGTCCGGGGCCTCCGGAGGCAGGTGAGGTGCGCAGCTCCAGCTTCGTGGAGGAGGGGGGTGACATCTGGGTCCAGGCCGAGCTCGAGCGTGCGCGCTGGGGGGCAGGCCCCTGGACGGATTTCTGGCAGACGCGCATGCCCCTCTCGATGGGAGTTCGTCGGACGCGCAGCCTCGAGGTGCGGCTGGAGGCGGACGGGCGCACGTTTCAGCGTCGCGACGTGCCCAAGTGGGAGCATGCTCAGCTGGCCGCGGGGGAGTTCCTGCTGGCCAAGGAATCTCTCTTCCTGCGGCTCGGACCGGGCGAGACCCCACCCGAGGGCATGCGCTTCGCCTTTCGCAGTCCGTTCGGCGAGAGCCGCGACGGCAGCTGGCGGGTCATCCTGGGAGGGATCTCGGCCGAGGGGCTGCCGGCCGTTCCCGGTCGCACCGAAAGGGTCGTCGCCGACATTCCCCCGGCCAGCGCCCTGCGCTTCGCAACGGCCTCGCGACGGTTCGATCCGGACGGCCAGGGCTCGGAGCTGGTCTGGCGCCTGGACCTGAACGGGGAGACCCTCTTCGAACACCGTGCCCTGGCCACCCTGGATCCTGAACCCCAGTGGCACACCGTGCCCCTGCCTCCCGGCGGGGAGAGGGGGGCCCGGTTCGAGTTTCGGGTGGAAGGGGAGCTCGGCCTGGGGGCCTGGCTGACCCCGACCCTGGGGCCCCTCGAACGGGGACGCTGGGGGCAGCGTCCCTGGAGCGGGGGCCGCCGCGATGCCGTGCTGTTCCTGGCGGACACGTTCCGGGCAGACAACCTGCGCGGCTACGGCGCGGGAGAGGAGTGGAGTCCGGCGCTCGATCGGCTCCTGGAAGACAGCGCGTGCTTCGTGCGTTCCTGGGCGCCGGCGTCCTGGACCTTGCCTTCCCAGGTCTCGATGTTCACGGGGGTCTATCCGCCGCAGCACGGGGCCGTACGCCCGCGCTACGGGATTCCCTCCCAGCTGGTCACCCTGGCTGAACACCTGTCCGCCTTCGGATACCGTACGGGGGCGATCACGGACTCGGGATTCGTTTCGAGGGTCTACGACTTCGACCGCGGGTTCGAGTGGTTCCTGGAGCTCCCCGAGCGTCAGCTGTCCAGGACCTTCGAGCTGGCGGAGCGCTTCATGGAGGCGGACGATGGACGCCCCGCGTTTCTCTTCATCCAGACCTACCGGACCCACGTACCCTATCGCACGGGCTCCGAGGAAGAAGAGGAGCGCTACCGCGACATCCTGCGGCGCTACGACCTGAGCACGGAGCTCGCCAACGGAGCCGAGGCGGCCGATGGAGTTCCCGTCGAAGCGGCCGCCGAGCTGTTCGAGCTGTACCGGGACTGTGCGCGCGATCTGGATCGCAAGCTCGGAGCGTGGTGCCAGGGGCTCTCCGAGCAGGGTTTCTTCCGTGAAGGTGTGTTCGCACTGACCAGCGACCACGGCGAGGCCTTTCTCGAGCACGGCGAACTCGGCCACGGAAAGACGCCCTGGGAAGAGAAGATACGCATCCCGCTCTTCTTCCACGGTGCCGACCTCCCCGGGCGCCTCCATCGGCAGGCGGCCTCCCTGGTCGATGTTCCGCGCACGCTCGCCGGGCTGATCGGGGTCCCTCCCGCAGGGGGCTGGGGTGGGCGAGATCTGTTCCGGGCCCAGGCGGATGTGCCGGTCTTCGCCTTCGATGGCAACGAAGTCGCCGTGGTGAGCGGGGACCGAAAGCTCCTGGGCAGGCTCCAGGGCGACGGGGTCGAGATCCTCGCGGCCTTCGACCTGGCCACGGATCCGGGCGAACAGGCCGATCTGACGGGCGAAGCGGCCGCCTTGGAGGCCTCGATCGAGGGGCGACTGAAGGAGCTGCGCGAGCCGCTGGTGGAAGCGGCGGCGATTCAGGTCGGAGACGATGCCCGGGCCCAGCTTCGGGCGCTGGGGTACGTCGACGAATGATCTGGCCCTGCACTTCGGCGGAGGGCTTCGCGCCGGAGTTCAGCGCCTGAGGCTCGCGCCAGGTTCCTGTCGTCGTTCGAGTCGTCCACGACGGCAGGCCGCCATGGGCTCGGAGCTTGGGGTCGTTGGAAAAAAGCTCGGGGCTGCGACGCCAGCGACAAGATCCTGGTTCGTGCCCTGCGGTCAGGACGCTACCACCGAGCGCGGAACCGGAAACGGTTGCCGTGGCTGCCCGAGGCCAGCTGGGCTAAAATGGGACTCTCGTCCGTGGGGCCCGAGTCTTGGATGCCAGCGTAACCGTCACCTCACCTTCACCCAGGCGTCTGTGGACAGGGCCTGCGGTCGCCCTGTTGACCGTCCTGATCGCGGCCGTCGCGGTCGAGTCGTACTTCGCGCTGTTTGCGCCGGTCGAGTTTCACCGGCCCCCTCCCAAGCAGCACGCCAACAACTTCTCGCGCATGCACTGCGCGGCGACGACCCCCGGCTTGGAGTACGAGCTGGAGCCTGATTCGGCGGTGGAGGTGATGGTGTGGGACACGGTCGTCCACATCAACCGCTGGGGCATGCGTGGCCCGGACATTCCCAAGGCCAAGGGCGAGGACGTGTTTCGAATCGCCGTCGTGGGGGATTCGTTCACCTTTGGCCACGGCGTCCCCGACGATGCCACGCTGCCCTTTCAGATGGAGGAGATCCTGGCGGAGCGGGTCGCGAAGCGTGCCGAGGACGGGGCGAGCCCCGCGCGCTACGAGGTGCTCAACTTCGGCGTTTCCGGCTACTCCTCCCGGGATGCCGAGCTCGTCGTGCGTCACAAGATCGGAGCCTTCGACCCGGATCTGATCGTCCTTGCGTACGTGCTCAACGATCCGGATGCCCATTCGAGCCAGCCTGTGCACCTGGCCTACCACAAGCCCCGCCTGTGGGAGCGCTTCCACGTGACCCGGCTCTTGGCCGAGAGTGCCGAGGAGCGGGCCGTCAAGCAGCACGGAGGGTGGTTTCGCTACCTGCACGAATCTCCAAAGCCCTGGAGCACCGTGGTCGAGGGATTCGAGGGCATACGGGAGACGGCCTCCAGGATGGATCTGCCCGTCCTCCTGGTGGCCATGCCGCTGATCAACGTCCACAGCTGGGAGCACTACTCGCTGGCCGACCTCCACGATCAGGTGCTGGGGCTCGGGGAGGAGATGGGCTTCTTGACCCTCGACCTTCGCAAGCCCCTGAGCGATCTGGTCCGGCGGCCACAGAAGCTCAAGCTGGAGGACGGATCCCACGCAAATCGCATGGGCAACCGTCTCTTCGCCCGGGGGATCCTGCAGTGCCTGGCCGAGCACTTCCCGGAGGACTTTTCCGGGCTGGGGCTGCGCTCGGATCCTCCCGTATCCAGATCCCGGGGCCGATTCGCGCGTCGGCCCGCTCAAGGGCCGGCAGCGGCACGTCGATAGAGGGCTTCGCAAACCCCTAGGCGAGGCCCAGATGAGCATTCCCGAGATCCGTGCCCTGGCTGAAGACGTCAGCCGGAGTGACCCCCTGAACAAGGTCTTTCAGTCCGGAGTCCTGGCGCGCATCTGCGAGCTGCGCGAGCTCATGGACAGGGGACGCGCCCACGACCTGGCGGCCTACCTCGACGTGGCGGCCCACCTGGGCGAGTACCTGATCGCCATGGAGGTGATCGGCCCTCAGGAAATCTGCAACATCCAGGCCCGCATCCTGCGCATCGTCGAGGAGTCGTTCAGCCAGAACGCGGCCCAGGTGGCGGCCGTGATCGAGGAGCCCGAGACGACCTCCCAGATCGAGGAGAGCGGCGTGAGCATGCCCGTGCGCATCATCGACGAGGTCCGGTTGGGGGACATCCTCATGCAGATGAAGCTGATCGGACAGGAAGACCTGGATCGGGCCCTCGAGCTCCAGAAGACCTCGGGGCTGCGGATCGGCGAGGCTCTCCTGCAGCTGGGTTCCGTCCGCATGGAGCAGATTCAGGACGCGATGCGAGTGCAGATCGAGTGTCGCCTGTCCGCGGAGAACACCTCGGGGGAGGACGAGAGCGCCGTGGAGCCGGAGACGACCCGAGCCGAGTCTCTCCAGGAGCAGCGGGAGGCCGCTGCACCGCAGCCGCGCCAGGTCATGTACGACGAGAGGTCGGCCCCGCTTCCCCAGGACTACTTTCAGCCCCGGGAAGATCTGAACCTTGTCTCGGACATCCTGCTGGGGGACATCCTGGTGCGTAGCGGCAAGGTGACCCAGGAACAGGTGCGCGAGGCGCTGAGGATCCAACGTGCGGCCGGGTTGCGCCTGGGGGAGGCCCTGGTGGAAGCTGGAAACACGAACTGGCAGGCCATCCAGGAGGCCCTGGGCGTGCAGCATGGGTTCCGCAGGGCCAGCCAGCCGAAGAAGAGCGCCATGTAGCCCCGGGGCTGGGCTTGCGGGCGTGTGGGTGGGCTTCTATGGTCGCTCGCCTCCAACGCCATGAACGAGCCGAAACAGCCCCAGAACGAAGCCAAGCCCAGTCGGGACTTCATACGCGCACGGATTGCCGAGGACGTGGCGTCCGGCAAGAACCAGGGCCGCGGCCACACCC
>JAUIEE010000259.1 GCA_030428965.1 bacterium
GTTCCCCTTTTCTCGGTCCTTGCCGCCGGGACCGGCCCCTGGGGCCCTGGGGGGCTGCGGATATCGGTGCTAGGCTGGCGGAGGCCCGCCATGGGGAAATCGATCGACGACTACCGTGCGAAGCGAAACTTCGGGCGCACGCCCGAGCCGGCGCCCGAGGGTCTGGACACGAGGACACCGGGAGCCCGGTTCGTGGTCCATCGTCACGACGCCCGCCGCCTGCACTACGACCTGCGCATCGAGATGGAAGGGGTGCTGCGATCCTGGGCCGTGCCGAAGGGGTTCTCCTACGACCCCAAGGACAAGCACCTGGCGCTGCGGACCGAGGACCATCCGCTCGAGTACTTCGACTTTCACGGCCTGATTCCCAAGGGCGAGTACGGGGCCGGCTCGATGACGATCTGGGACCGCGGACGCTACGAGGTGCTCCTGGCCGAGTCTCCGGCCCAGGCCGTGCTCGACGGAGAGCTCAAGCTGATCTTGCGCGGGCGCAAGCTGCGTGGCGAGTGGCACATGGTCAAGACGCGTCAGGAGGAGAACTCCTGGCTGCTCTTCAAGTCCAAGGATCGCTACGCCGGCCTGGCGCGGGACAGCGCGCTGGGGGTCGATCTCGACCTGGCCCTCGAGCGGGACATGCCCCGTTCGGTGCGGTCGATGGAGGCCGGGGGTAGCCGTGGGGCCTTCAGCGACCCCGAGTGGCTCTTCGAGGCGCGCTTCGAAGGCCGGCGCTTGCTGATCGAGAAGAAGGGGGAGCAGGTGCGCCTGCGTGGCCTCAAGCGCAGGTTCGATGGGCTCGAGCAGGCGGTCCGGAACGTGCGGGCCGAGAACGCCCTGATCGATGGGGTCTTGCTCGTGCAGGACGAGAACGGACGGCCGGACAGAGAGCGCCTGGCCCGGAGGCTGGCGGGCAAGAGCGACGATCCGCTCTGCTTCTACGCCTTCGACCTGCTCTACTACGACGAGTTCGACCTGCGTCCCCTGCCCCTCGTGGATCGCAAGGGAGCTTTGCGCGCGATCCTGCCCCCATCCGCCGAGCTGCTCTTCCTCGACCATGTCCTGGGCAGTGGCGAGGATCTCCTGCGAGCCACCGAAGCCGCCGGCCTTCGGGGCATCTACGCCAAGCGTGCGGGCTCGGCCTACCGCGCCGGAGCCCATGGGGACTGGCAGTCCATCCAGGCCCAGGGGCAGGCGCAGTCCCTCGATCTCGGCGTGGCGGAGGCGCTGTCGAAGACCCAGCGCCACAGGACGCGCAACCGGGTCAAGTACTCGAACCTGGACAAGGTGTTCTGGCCGGCCGAGGGTTTCACCAAGGGGGACCTGATCAACTACTACGAGCGCGTGGCCGACGTGCTCCTGCCCTACCTCGCCGAGCGCCCGGTGCACCTCAATCGGCACCCCGACGGGATCGAGGGCAAGTCCTTCTACCAGCGCCAGGCCAAGGAAGGGACGCCTGCCTGGGTGACCACGGAGCTCATCGCCAGCGACACCCATGGCGAAGCCATCCCCCAGATCATCTGCAACGATCGCGACACCCTGATGTACCTCGCCAACCTGGGGAGCATCGATCTGCACCCATGGCTCTCGCGACGTGGAAGCCTCGATTCCCCCGACTGGGGCATCATCGATCTCGATCCGAAGGAGGCCCCGTTCGGCGACGTGGTGCGCATCGCACGGGAGACGGGCATGCTGCTGCGTGGGATCGGCCTGCGCCCCCTGCTCAAGACCTCGGGGGCCACCGGGCTGCACATCTACGTTCCCCTGGAACCGGGCTACACCTACGAGCAGGTGCGCATGTTCTGCGAAGGAGTGGCCCGCGTCGTGGCCCGCGACCTGAAAGAGATCGCCACGGTGGAACGGGTGATCGGTGCGCGCGAAGGCAAGGTGTACGTGGACTACGGCCAGAACCGCAGGGGGCAGACCGTCGTTCCGCCCTACGTGCCCAGGCCTGTGCGTGGGGCGAGCGTCTCGACTCCGTTGGAGTGGGACGAGCTGGACTCGGACCTGCACCCATCGAAGTTCACCATTCAAACGGTCCTGCGCCGTTTGGACGAGCGGGGGGATCTCTTCCGTCCTGCGCTCGACGATCCCCAGGATCTGATGCCGGCCGTGGCGCAGCTCGAAGAGCACCTGCGCCGCTAGGGGAGTGGGGCGGGCGAATCCGCGCCCGATTCATCCTCCGACTCCGGCTCAGGTTTCGCGCAGGCGATCGCGCACGACGTCGGCCCAGGCGCTGTGGGGGTCCTGGGAGAGGTAGGCCTCCCAGTGCGGCCGGGCTTCGTCCTCGCGCTGCACGTGCGCCAGGGTCTCCGCCAGGTTGAAGTGGGCATCGGCGTAGAGGGGCTCGAGGATCAAGGCACGCCGGTAGGCGTGGATGGCCTCCTCGTAGCGCTCGTCCTCCCCCAGGGCATTGCCCAGGTTGTTCCAGGCCTCGACGTAGTCCGGATCGAGGTGGGTGGCGCGTTCGAACCACTTGGCGGCATCTTTCTTGTGGCCCAGAGTGTAGAGCACGTTGCCGAGGTTGAAGGAGCTCTCGGGCTCGGGCCCGTCCTCCACCGCGGCCCGGCCGTAGGCCTTGGCCGCGGACACGAGATCACCCTCTTCCTCGGCCAGGATGGCGCGCTCGAACCAGTCGTCTCCGCTCAGGTCCGATGGCTGTTGTGCCGCGCTCTGCGCGCCTTCGAAGTCGAGCCGCAGCTGGCCGCTCGTTTCGGCCAGCTTGCCCTCGTTCGTCCGGACGAACAGGTCGGTCTCTTGCTCGAGGACCTCGAGCTGGGACAGGGCGCTCGAATCGCTAGCCGCCCAGGTTCCGAGCTCGGAGAGGCTCTTGCGGATCTGGGCCGGCGTCACTCCGCTCTCGGTCAGCTGGCCCAGGGCCTTGGCGCTCGCGACCTGGCGGAAATCGAAGAAGCACAGTCGCCGCACCACCCGGACCGGCCGGATCAGCTCGTGGCGGATCCAGGTGCGAATCTGCCGCTTGTCCACGTCGAGGATGCGGCTGAGCTGTTCGGTCGTGTAGAGGCGGTGGAGTCCTTCTTGACGCTCCTCGTGCCCGATGCGGATCAGGAACTCCTCCTCGGAGATGATCTCGATGCTGCCGCCCTCGCTCTGCATCCGGCGCGCTTCGAGCAAGTCCCGTGTCAGGCGCCCGTCCTCACCCAGGGGCGGGCCGCCCTGACCGACCACCAGGACCGAGGTTTCCTTGCCCGTCCGGGCCGCATAGGTGGCGCCCGATTGGACAATCCAATCTCGGGCCTCGCGGCGCGACATCGAGGCGAGCTTGCCGGTAACGGCCACCTCGAGGTCGACCATCCGGAGCTCGGTAGATGCGCTCGTCATTCCGGGTCGATGATCAACTCTTGGAACACAGGAGCGCGAAGATAACCGCTCTCCGTGCGCTCCAGGTAGCTTACGGTGCAGTAGAGGCCCGGCTCAATCCACTGCGCGTCCAGATCGCACTCGATCAGCGCCCTTTCGCGGGGTCGTTCGCGGCATAGCTCGCCCAGCTTCTCGGAGGTCCGGGCGTCCAGGCCGCTGCCGACGCGCCCGACGCAGCACAGGCCCTCGTCGCCGTCCGTGGCGATGACCAGGCTGCGCACGCTGCCGCTGTCGTCCGCGCTGTAGCCTAGGATCACGCAAAGGAGCTGGTGAGTCAGCTTGACCTTGGTCCAGGCGTCGCTCCTGCGGCCGGGCTGGTAGGTGCTCGTCAGGCGCTTGGCGACCATGCCCTCCAGCTCGAGCTTGACGACCTCCTCGAGGAACAGGACCCCCGAGCCGACGACCCCCTGGGAGAGCACCAGCCGCGGGTCCGGGAGACGGGGGACGAGCTCAGCCAGGGCCTGGCGACGCGTCTCCAGAGGCTCGCCCAGGAGGGAGCGGTGGTCGGCGTAGAGCAGGTCGAAGACCACGTAGGTGGCCGGGTGGAGCTGGGCCAGGCGCCGGGCTCGCTCCAGGTTGGGGGCCTGCTCGCGCTTGACCATCAGACGGAAGTCCGGACGGCCTTCACGCAGGATGCACACCTCACCGTCGAGGACCGTGCCGGCCGGCAGCGACTCGAGGAACCCGAGCTCGGGATAGCGCAGGAGGGAGTCCCGCTGGTTGCGGTTGCGCATCCACAGGCCGGTTCCGTCACGGAAGGCCAGGGTGCGCGTGCCGTCCCACTTGACCTCGAACAGGTGCTCGTCCGAGTCGAAGGCGTCGCCCGAGCGGGCCAGCATCGGCCGAATGAAGTCGGGCAGCTCGGGCATGGATTCACCCTAGGCGGCCGGTTGTCGCGGCGCTACCCGGTCTTCTTGCCCTTCTTGGAGGCCTTCTTCTTGCTGCCGCGACTGGTCGAGGGGGCCATCTTCTTGGCGCCCGACTGGGCTTCCGCCACGCTCTTCTTCAGGGCGTCCATCAGGTTGAAGATCTTGGGCTCCTCGGGCTCGGGGGCCTGCACGATCTCTTCGCCATCCACCTTGAGCTGAATCAGCGTGGAGAGGTTCTTGACGTACTTGTCCTCGTACGTGGCGAAGTCGAACTCTTCGATCAAGGAGGCCTCGATCAACGTGTTCGTCAGCTTCATCTCCTCCTTGCTCGGCTCTTCGTCCGACAGCTCCTCGGTGAAGTCGTCCAGGGACTTCACCTTCTTCGAGTACTGCAGGATCGACATGACGATGGCGTTGTCCATCGGCCGGACGAGGACCAGCTGCTCCCGCCCCGAGAGCACGATCTGGGCAATCGCACAAACGTCGGCGTCCTTCATGCCCTGCTGCAGGAGGGCGTAGGGGCGACTGCCGGCAGGGCCGTCGGGCAAGAGGTAGTAGGTCCGTCCCGTGAGGTAGGCCGAGTCCACGTCGCTGGGGCGGATGAAGCCGTCGATGCTGATGGTCTTGTCGGACTGGGAGCGGATCTTCGTGATCTCCTCGGGGTCGATCACGACGTAGTGGTCCTTGGCGTACTCGTATCCGCTGACGATCTCGTCGCTCGAGAGGTCCCCGTGCTCCGGACAGACCTTCTTGTAGCGCACGCGACTGTTGCAGTCCTTGTGGAGCTGGTTGAGGCGAATCTCCTCCGCGGTGTTGTTGGCCGTGTAGGCCTTGACGGGGACCGAGACTAGGCTCAGCTTGAGGAACCCTTTCCAGCTGGTTCTAGGTGCCATGGGGTGCGCCTCCGCAGGGACTTGGGCGAGGTCGAGACAGTCCCCCAATATACCACTGTCCTAGGCCTGCTCCGCAGAAGGACAGCGGGAGGCGCCACTGGCCGAAAAGGGCGTGAATTCGGCGCTTTCTCGTCTCTGGACAGGCGTTCGATCCCATTTTTTTTGCCGCTCGACGGGATGCGGGTGGACTATATCGACCGGAAAGCTCTTCCCCTTCAGTCCAACTCCGAGCTCCCCCCCCCGGTGCAGCGGTGCCCCCGGTGCCCGCCCGGGTTGCCCACCTCTCCCCCCAACCGCGCTGTCCACGATGACGAAATCGACCTCGATCTGGCCGCTCCTGGGTCTCTTCCTCTTGGCCTCCTGTACGAGCTACGGGCACTACCGGTTTCGCCCGAGTCCGCTGACCCTCGCCCTCGAGGAGGGCGGACTCTCGACCGATGTCCTGATCACAGCGCTCGGCATCGAGGCGCTGGAAACGGATGGGGACGAAGAGCTCCTGATGAGCTTTCGTCTGCGTGTCGAGAACGGAGGCAGCGCCGTCGTGGCCGTGGACCCCGCGGAGTTCCGACTGGTGGACGCGGACCTGCGCGAGTTCGAAGCCGCCCAGGTGGTGTCCGAGACCGGAGCGTTCGAAGTACCGCCCGGAGCCTCCCGCAGCTTCGGCGTGTCCTTTCCCTTCCCCGACGATGCGCGTCCCCGGGACATGAACCTCGATGGGCTGGACCTGCGCGGGGTGGTGCAATACGCCGCCGGCTCGGCCACCTTCCACGCCAACTTCGAGCGCGCCGTTCGCCCGGCCTACCGCTACGACAGCTTCAACTTCGGCCTCGGCTGGGGACCCTACCCCTACTCCTGGTACGGCCCGTACTGCCCGCCCCGCTTCTACTACGGTGGACGAGGCTACTGGCCCTAGGGAGGCCAGGCCCGGGGAAGAGCGTGGCCCGCGCCCCTAGGGCCTGGGGCCTTCCGCTCGCCCAGGGGCCACCGTCGATACCTCCGCTTCCGTTCACTAGAATCGCGGCGACCACCAGGAGGTAACGTGAGCAAGCTGGAAGAGTTGAGCGAAGGGATTTGGCGAGTGGACTCCGGACGCGGCGGTCCTTCCGTGGCGGTGTCCTTCGGCGTGCACGGCAACGAACGCCCTCCCATCGACGCGGGCCTGGCCCTCGTCGATCAGTTCCGCAGCGGAGAGCTGGAGCTCGAGGCGGGCAGCCTGCTCCTGATTCACGCCAATCCGCGGGGCAGCGCCCAGGACCAGCGTTGGTCCGAGGGCGGGATCGATCTCAACCGCTGCTTCCACCGGGACGTCCTGGCCCGCGCCCCCGAAGTCTACGAGGAGGAGCAGGCCCGGGAGATCGTGAGTTGTCTCGAGGCCCACCGGGTGCAGGTTCTCGTCGATTTCCACTGCACGGTGGAGCCGGGGGAGCGCTTCCTCATGCATCACCCCGCGGTCAGTGAGCCTGCTCACCGCGAGGTGGTCGAGCTGCTGCAGGCCGAGGTGCTCCTGGCCGATCCGCAGCTCAACTTCGGCTCCGTATCCCTGGACGAGTGGATGTCGACCCGCGACCGGGTCGGTATCTGCTACGAGACCGGTTGGATTCAGGATCCGGCCAACACGCCGGAAGCCGTGCTGGGGGAGATGCGCAACGTGCTCCTCGGACAGGGGCTCGTCGCCGGGGAGGCCCGGCGCTACGGGAGCAAGAAGCTCCTGCAGCTCGATGGTTTCTTGCCCTGCGCGAAGGAGGGCTTCCGCTGGACCGAGGGGATCGGCGTGAACCTGCAGGACGTCGCCGCGGGTACGGTGCTCGGGCGCTATGGCGACGGCTCCGAGGAGAAGGTGGAAAGGGGCGTGACCCTGATCTTCCCCAAGAAGAAGCCCGAGATGGTGCAGCTCGGCAAGCCGCTGGTCTACCTGGCGCGGCGCATGGACTGAGCGAGTCGCCGGGCCGACTCGATCAGGGCTCCTGGGCCACGGCTTGGGCCCCTTCCCCGCGCACGAGCAGCCGACAAACGGGCGACCCGGCGTTCGCTCCGGGACCCAGCCAGACCACCGCATCCAGCTCCGCACCCTGGTTCAGCCAGGCCTGCAGCGCGTCCAGGGCCTCCGGATCGTTCGGGTCGCCGAGACCGACGGCGTGCCGTGCTCCGGCC
>JAUIEE010000260.1 GCA_030428965.1 bacterium
CGGGTGAAAAACAGCACGGGTGTTTCCGTAAGGGTATAAAAGTCACTGTCGACGATCTCTCCAGCCAAGGCAGCGGCCCCAGCTACGACCTCGACGTCAGCGTCGTGGAGGTACCGGGCCCGGGACACGGGCCCGAGTTTCGCGTGCAGCTCAGCGTCGTGCTCGCCGCCGGAGACTGGTCCATCGACCGGATTCGTCCCAAGCCCGACCTGATGAAGCAGCCCAAGCAGGGCTGGATCACGCTGCTCTGGCTCGACCGCAAGGTCAGCCCCAAGGCCAAGCACTTTCGCATCCGCATGAAGTCCAGGCGCAAACAGCCCAAGTCGGGGGTCTGCGCCCTGGCCTGGGATCCGACCCTCGGTGCCATGGCGCCCGCGTCCTGGACAGCGCCCTAGCTCCGAGTCTGCTAGGGACAGATGCGTCGAATGCGCTCGAGGATGGCCTCGGCCCCCGCGTGTCCGGGGAAGGCCTGGGCCAGGCCGTAGGACTCGACAACCTCGACCGCCCGCTCACAGTCGGCCAGCTCGGGGTCCGGGCAGGTCGCCAGGAACTCGGCGTAGGAGAGCAGCTCCTCGTCCGGGTAGCTCACGCCTTCCGCCAGTTGCCCGTCGATCGCTTCCCTGGCAGCCCAGGCCAACTCTCCCCGGCCGATCCAGGGCGCCGTGCCGAAGATCCAGACCTCGGCGGCCTGGTAGTAGAACAGCTCCTTGCGCCGGCGGTAGCGGATCGTGCCGGCTTCGGTGATCGAGAGCTCGGCCTCGTCACCACGCCGCTGCCACGCGCTGCGCGCGGCCAGGAAGAGGTCCAGCGCCCGCGTATACAGCTCGTCCACCTCCCGCCCGCTCTCCTCGAGCGTCTGGGCGTCGAACCAGGTCAACTGGCCAAGCAACAGGGCGGACCCCACGTGATCGCTCTCCAGCGCCAAGCTGGCGCGGAAGCGTTCCGCCGCGCGCTGGACGTCTCCGCGAACATCCCGCTCGTAGAGCCCCTCGAGGAACAAGAGCTCCGATTCGAGCGAGTCCGCATCCGAGGGCGCCCGCAGCCGGAGCTTGTCCAGCCACTGCCGCGCCTGGGACCAGGCTTCGGAATCCGGCGCCCTTTCCACTCGAAGGTCTTCCCAGATGCGTGAGAGCTCGACCGAGGCCAGGTGGTGCAGGGGGGTCAAGCTGTGGGGCAACAGCTCGTGGGCCTTCAAGGCAAAGAAGCGGACCCGCGCCCACAGGCTGGCCTGATCCTCGGAATCGGCGCTCCCTTGCGCCAGGAAGTGCGAGACGACGGCAAGGTTGGCCCAGGACTCGCCGTCCCTCGGGAACAGCTCCACGGCCTTCTCCAGCAGCATCTCCGCCTCCTCCATGCGGCCGAGCAGGATGTAGATGCGCCCCAGGGCTCGGTGGAAGCTCAGCTCCTGCAGGCGGCCTTCGGTGAGGGATGGGTCCTGCGCCACGCCTTCCAGGATCTCGGCCGCCCGTTCGTAGTCGCCCAGACGCTCGCAGCCAAGAGCCTCGACCATCGGGTAGAAGTCGTTGCCGCTGGCCAGGCGTTCCTTGTAAGCCATCAGGGCCTCGTAGGCCCCGGCGTCGTCATCGCAGAAGACGCGCACCTGGTAGAGCGGGTAGAGCACTCCGTCCAGCTTGGGGTCCATGGACCACGCCTGGCTCAGGTGCTTCTCCGCCAGCTCCAGGGTCAAGCGGGAGGGATCCTTCAGGTAGCGGTAGTACTGATAGAGGCCGTGGTGGAAGTGGTGCGTCGCCGAATAGAGCTGCGATCCGTCGCTCTTGAAGCCCTTCTGCACCGCGATGCCCAGCTCACGGTCCGCCTCGAGCCGACGGCCGAAGCGCAGGTAGCCCATCGCCAGGAGCAGGTGACCGTCCGGGTTGTCCGGCTCGATCGCGTTGGCCAGCTCCAGGTGATGGCTAGCGCGCTCCAGGTCCCCCATCTCGCTCGCCCACTGAACCTGCAGGATGAGGTTCTCGCGCCGATGCTTCTCCGCCAGGGAGATCGACTCCTGGGCCGTGCGCTGCTGGTCGGAGACGATCTTCAGGGCCACCGAGATGACCATCAGGAAGATCATCGCCAGCACGGCGGTGACGCTCGCGGTGGGGTGGCGCTGAATCCACTTCTGGGCGAGCTGGATCGGACCCGGCCTACGGGCCCGGATCGGAAGGTGATCGAGGAAGCGCCGCAGGTCCTCGGCGAAGTCTCCCATCGTGGCGTAGCGGGCGGTCTTGCGTTTCTCGAGCGCCTTCAGGGCGATCACGGCCAGGTCCCGGGGCACCTGGGGACGGATATCGCGCGGATCGGAGGGGTCTCGACGCAGGATCTGCTCGTACAGCTCGGCCTGTGTATCCCCGTCGAACGGACGGCACAGGACCAGCGCCTCGTAGAAGAGTGTCCCCAGGCTGAAGACGTCGGTGCGATGGTCCAGGGGAGCCCCGAGCGCCTGCTCCGGGCTCATGTAGTGCGGCGTGCCTACCAGGGAGTGCCCGCTCAAGGACCCCTCGTCGATGATCCTGGCCAGGCCGAAGTCGGTCACCTTGGGGTGGTCATCGGGGGTGACGAGGACGTTCTGGGGCTTGATGTCACGGTGGATGACACCCGCCCGGTGTGCCGTCTGGAGCGCGTCCGCGATCTCCACGAAGAAGCGCGCGATGCGGCGGTAGTAGTCGGGCGGCAGCTCCTCGAGGCCGCGCATGTCGTGCACGAAGTCCTCGAAGGTACAGCCCCCCGGGACGAGCTCCTGGGCGATCCAACGCACCCCCTCGGTCTCGCCGGTAGCGTAGACCGCGACGATCCCCGCGTGGGTCAACCGCCCGCCCGCGCGGGCTTCACGCTGGATGAAGCTGTCGGAGTCCGGGGTGACACGGTCCGGCCGGAGGAACTTCAGCGCAACGTGCCGGTTCAGAGAGGCCTGACGGGCCTCCCAGACCTGCCCCATGCCCCCCTGGCCGAGCTTGCGGATCAAGGTGAACTCCCCGATCACCATGCCGCTGCGGGCTTCGGACATGACCGCCTCGGGGTCACGGCCCCGATCGCTGCGACCGGCCCGGTGAATGAAGGAGGAGGAAGGGGGCGGGAAGGCCGCTTGGAACTCGGCTTCGAATTTCTCCCAGCCCTCGTAGAGATGGCGCAGGTCTTGCGCGGAATCCGGGTAGTCCTGGACCCAGCTCTCGAAGCTCGTGGTTCCCCCCGACTCCCGCAGGCTGAGGTAGCGGGCGAACAGATCCGCCACCCGGTTCTCTTCGGGATCAATCGTGGGAGAAGCCATGTTCTGGACGTCCGTATCGGCCGAGGCGCGGGCGGACCGTAGACGCCCGAGGATAGCTCGCTCTTCGGCCGACGGAAGCCCGTCCGATGAAGGCCTCTGCCCGATTTCAGATAGGTTTCGGTAGTCTCGGATTCGCTGATTCGATCGCATGTTTCTGCACGAAAAGGAGCCGCGGAGGACGTCACCGCCGCAGCTCCAAGCTCACACCTGAGGGCCCGGGGCCCTTCGCTTCAGCCACCTCCCGGTTCGGGCAGGGCAACGGGCGCCCGCGGCCGCCCCGCGGGGCCTCCCCCCGGAGGCCCCTTCCAGCGACCCCCGGCCGAGAGCCGAAGCCCCCGGCCGGAGCCGCTGGGGGAATCTCCCTCGGTCCGTTGCCTCCACGAGTGGGCAGATGCTGCAAGGATTTCCATGACCCGCTCGAATCTCCTCCACCGGTTGGAAGTTCCGCCGCCCCGGAGAACGAACCGACTTTCCAAAAACAACTTGCCGACCGGCCCGTCCTGGGCCCCTGGGGCGATCCGACCTAGAATCTGCGGTCCGTACGGCGGTCCATGAAAGAGCCCTCCTCTCCTGCCCCCGATCCCGAGACGGTCGATTCCATCATCCTGGTGCGCAAGGCCCAGGAGGGTGAGCTCGCCGCCTACAACCGGCTGTTCGAGCGCTACTACCGGCGGGTCGAGGCCATCGTCCGAGCCCGCCTGGGCGCCAAGATGCGCGAGGAGATGGAGTCCTGCGACATCCTGCAGGACGCCATGGTCGAGGCGATCCGCGGCTTCCAGAACTTCGAGCTGAGGGACAAGCCGGGCTTCATCGCCTGGCTGGCCAAGATCGTCGAGAACCGCATCCGGACGGCGAACAAGCACGCCCACGCCCTCAAGCGGGACAAGGACCGCGAGGTCGCCCTGGACCACATCATGACCGCCATGTCGAGCGGAGTGCTACGGATGGAGCCCGCCGCTTCGGACCCGGTGCCCGTGGAGGAGATCGCCCAGCGCGAGCAGGAAGCCCTGCTCGAGTCCGCCCTGGACGAGCTCGACGAGCGCCAGCGCCAGGTGATCCTCCTGCGCCACCATCACGACGCCAGCTGGGAACAGATTGCCCAGATGATGGAGAGCCCCAGCCCCGACGCCGCCCGCATGCTCTACGCGCGGGCCAAGATCGAGCTCTCGAAGATCGTCAAGCGCCGCGCCCAGAGCTGAAGCGGCGGATCGGGCCTCAGTCGGTCTCCATGTCCAGGACGTGCTGGGTGAAGTCGCGCTCCATCTCCAGCCAGTCCACGCCGGCGAAAGCGCTCTGCACGGCTTCCTTGCGACTGGAACCTTCCTGCAAGGCATCCAGAAGCACGTCGAGCCTCTTCTTGAGGTCGCGCTCGCTGTACAGGTAGTGCACGAAGGCCCACGCCTGGGGATAGTGCAGGCTGGCCCTGGACATGAACGAGCGCGCATCTCCGTACACCAGTTCTTCCAGAGGAGTCCAGTCGTCGCGATCCAGGGCCTGCAGCAGGCTGGCGTACTCGACCTGGATCTGATCGTCCTTCCAGGATCCGTCCACCAGGCGCGCTTGCATGAAGTAGAGCGCCAGTCCCTCGTTCAGCCAGCGCGGCTCGTGGCTCGTGATGCGGTGGAAGTACTGGTGGAACCCCTCGTGACGCACGGTCTCGATCACCTTGCGCTTGTCCGGGGAGTTCCACAGGACGAGCTGCTTCAACCAAGGGCTGTAGAGGCCCCAGGTGCTCTCCGAAGCCTGCCCCAGGATGTCCTCGGTGTAGGCCAGGTAACCGGAGTGGCCCGAGAAGAAGTAGACGCGAAAGCGTTCCTGACTCGAGTCCGCCGGACGACGGACGCGATTGATGTACTTCTTGTAGAACTTCTCGAGCTCTTCGGCGATCTCGTAGCAGGCCTTCTCGTCCAGGTCCGAGGTCACGATGAAGTTCGGGGAGACGTGCGTCGACGCCTTGGCCCAACGAGGGCCATGGGCAGAACGCTCCAACGTGCGACCGATGGTCTCCAGCCCCGAGGGGGGAATCCCGTTGCCGATGCCCACCGCCAGAACCGCCTCGGCCTCCTCCATGCGCCCCTCGGTCAGGTGCAGCATGGCCAGCTCTTCGTAGGTGTCCACGTACTCGGGAAAGTCCAGCACGACCTCCTCGAGGGCAAACAGCCCCTCGTCGGAGGAGTCGTCCAGAGCCAGAAGGCGCGCACGCAAGAGGGCTGCTTCATAGAAGTCCGGAACCTCTTGACGAACCGCGTTGCAGGCTTCGATCGCCTGGGGAACGTCCCCATTCATCAGACTGAAGTGTGCCCGCGTCCAGGCCCGCGAGGCCGGACTGACCTCCCCCTCCTCCAGCCCTTCGAAGTAGCTCAGCCCTTCCTTCAGATCCCCTTCGTCGTACAGCTTCGACAGCTTGTTGAGCACGTTCTTCTTCTGCCCCTCGGTCCCACCGGGCCACACCTCTCCAAAGTCCTCGGCCGTGACGACCTCGCCCTCGAGCCGGGCCGCCATCCACTCGGGCAGGTGCTCCTCGGCATCGAAGCGCTCGAGGAAACGGTCCCAGTCTTCGTGAATGCGCTCGTCCAGGAGCCCCGTGATCCAGGACGCCTCGACCTCGCCGGTGATGAGGATCTCCTCGATCGTGTCGAGGTCGAAGTTGGACAGCCCGAACTGGCCCCACTCTCCCTTCGGGCGCTTGGCTCGGATGAGCTTCTTGCGTCCCGAGTAGACGCTGATGCTCGTCTTGGCCACGCTGACCTTGATGCTGCCTTCGACCTCTTTCAGCGACGACTCGAGGACGGTGGGCACGGCGTTCTTGAGCTCGAAGAGCACGGTCCAACCCGCGAAGAGCACGCCGTAGCACTCCCCGTACAGCAGTCCTTGCAGCGAGCTCCAGTTCCAGGCGACCAGCACGAGGGGCACGTCGCTCCCGAAGCCACGGTAATGGCTCAGACCTCCGTCGACCTCGATGTGGTAGGGGCCGGTGAAGACCAGGGGGTGCAGCAGGGTGGTGTCTCCATCGGTGAAGTTGAAGTCCCCCACACGACGCGGCTCACCTTCCTCCTCTTCCTCACCGCTACGCGGCCCCGTGGAAATGGAGAGGCCACGATCTCCCTTGCGGTAGCGCAGCTTGATCTTGCCCGTCTTGGCGTTCCACGAGATCAGCTCTCCGCTGACGACGTCTTCGGCCTCGGGCCACTCGTAGTCCGCATAGAAGGTCGACTTGGCCAGGGCGTCCTCGATGGCCGCCCAGCGCCAGAGCACCCAGTCCTCCTGGGGGGCCTCCTCGAGCAGCCGGAGCAGGGACTCTCGGGCCTGCCCCCACCTCTCCCGATCCAGGAGCAGCTGGACCTCCTCCAGGCCCTGCTCGAAGACCTGCTGGGGGTCTTCCTCCTCCGGCGAGACGTTCCCGGAAGCCATGCCGGTCAACACGAGCGCAAGCAAGCTCATCTCGATTCTCCCTCCAAGCTCAAGAACCGGCCGGAGCGCACTCCGACCACAAGCCCCGATCCTAGCACAGGCCTGCGGACGGAATGGAATCGACGGCCGAAAGCGAGGAACGACGACGCCCGGGCGTTCCTGAACGGAGGGCCCTTCCCCGCTAGCGCACGGACAGGTCGGCGACGACGGGGTCGTGATCCATGGAGCCCACACGCTGCCCCTTCCAGGGCCCGCAGCGCTCGAGCCCGAAGCCTTCGGAATCGAAGAAGACGTAGTCCAGGCGCCGGTCGGCGTTGCTGTCGCCGAGCGACGCCACCGCCTTGACCTGGTCGGCCCGCGAGACGATGCTCCCCAGCAGCTCCACCGCGTCCTTGCGCGAGGTCGCCTCCAGGGCGGTGCTGTTGCGGTAGGCGAACAGGCAGCGGTAGCAGCCGTCCTTGCCCGCCTCGGTCACGCACACGCAGCTCTTGAGCCGCTCCAGCGCCCCGCGCAAGATGGCGAAGACCTTGTCCGGCGAGCGCACCAGCTCCTTGAGGTACC
>JAUIEE010000261.1 GCA_030428965.1 bacterium
GAGCGGCCAGCGCGATCAGCGTCGCCCCTCTCATGGAAGTCGAAGGGGAAAGAGCCCGCGCACCTTCAGTTCTGGCCCAGGTAGAGGTCGGTGGTGACCTCGTGCCCGTCGAACAGGCTCACCTCGACCTCCGAGTTCTTCATGTCGACGATCTGACCGAAGGGGCCACCGCTCTGCTTGTTCTGGGGCCGGGCAGCCGAGAGGCGGTAGTCGCCGGCGCTGACGTTGCGGATCAAGAAGCGCCCGTTCGCATCCGAACGCGCCTGGCGGTTGCCTCCGAACATGCGCCCGTCGATGGCGTTCAGGTAGATGTCGCAGCCGTGGGCGGCGATGCCCTCGGGACCGTAGACCGTTCCGCGCAGGACAGCTCCCTTGGAGAGCAGCACCGTGCCGATGTCGTTGGTTTGTCCGTCGGTCAGGGTGACGTCGTTCTTGATGAACTCGGTGTACTTCGCGTGCTTGACGCGAACCTGGTACTCGGACGGCAGCATCAACTTGATCTCGAAGTAGCCATCTTCGTCCGTCTTGACCTTCGCCACGGTCATCGCCGTCTGGTCCATGCCGCCGAGCAGCTTGGTGAACTCGCTGTCGAACCAGTTGTTCTCGTTCGTGGAGATCTCCGCGCCGGCCACCGGATCACCGCTCTCGCTGTCGAGCACGCGGCCCTTGAGGGTCGAGCCCTGGCTGAGCTCGATGCGCACGTCCGGGGTCGTCTCGCCCTGACGGACGTGGAAGGGGGTACTGAAGGTGCTCGCGTAGCCGTCGGCGTCCGCCTGGATCACGTACTCGCCGGGGGACACGCCGTCGATGCTGAAGCTACCGTCGCTGCGGTTCTTGAATCGCTTGCGGGCCGCGACCACGCCGTAGGCGTTGTTCGTGGGGTGCACCGCTCGCACGATGCACTGGAAGCTGTCCATGGGTTCGCCCGAGGACTGCTCGAACACGACGCCCATGACCCCGCCCCGTTCGGTGGCCCGGATCTCGACGTTCGTCTCGCCGGCCTCGATGCGCGGCACAGGGTCGATGTCCCACCCCTGGGCGTTGACCCGCAGGGTGTACAGGCCCGACCCGATGTCCTCGATCACGAACTCGCCCCCGGCCTTGGTCAGGGTGCCGCCACGGGAGGCGTTCTCGGCCTGGTGGCTGACGGCCTGCACCTCGGCGCCGACGATGCCCGATCCGTCCGCGGCCAGGACCCGGCCGGCGATCATCATGCCGATCTTGAGCTCGCAGTCCTGCTGGATGCGCAGGTCGTCGGTGCCCATGAAGCGCACGTTCGTGTAGAGCCGCATGGCGTAGCCCTCGGCCTCGACCGAGAGCGTGCGCGAACCGGGGGGCACGTTGATGAATTCGTAGTGGCCGGTGTCGTCGGTGTAGACCGCCTGCCGCTTCATGTGTTTCTTGTTGCGCGGCAAGAAGCCCGTCATCGGGTCTTCCAGCAGCATGTGGGCACCTGCGATCGCCTGTCCCGTGGTCGCGTCCGTGACGTAGCCGAAGAGCTGGAATCCGGTCCGCAGCTCGACCAGTTCCTCGGCCGTGCCTTCCTCCCTGACCTCGATCGGTCCGGCCTGGGCGCGGCTGTAGTCGGGGTGGCTGACGATCAGCCCCCAGGCGACGGAGGGGTCCAGGCCGCGGAAGAGGAACTCACCGTCGGAGCCGGTCAGGAGCTCCTTGACCGGGGCCGGGGGATCGCTCTCCTCCATGGCGCGGGACAGCTCCGCCAGCTCGGTGTAGTCGTCGAACTGGATCAGGCTGACCGTGGCCCCCTGGATGGGCGCCTGCTGGACGCTGACGACCCGTCCGCTGATGCCGTTCTTCCAGGTCGGGTTGCCCTCGTCCAGGGCCCTGCGCACCGGCGCCTCGAGGGGCTCGGCGGGATCGACCTCCTGGTCGGGGTTCATGAGGACGGCCGGCTGGGCCGTTCCTTCGGCACGCTGCACGACGGTCCGAGTGACCGCCTGGGCGCTGCGGGAGTCCGACGAAATCGAGGCGATAGCGAACACGAGGGCCGCTACGGCACCGAGAACGAGAATCAATACGGCGACAGGTCGCATGGAATCGAAATCAGGCGAAAAAGGGATTTCATCCGGGAGCCGGGGGGGTCTGAAATCCTACCGCAGGAAATGGGGGGAGGCGGAAAGCCTGGGAGCGGCTCGTGGAAACTAGGACGCCTCCGATGGCCCGTTCTTTCCGCCATTTCGAGGGATTCTTGGGGCCTGGAAGCCTCAAATCCAAGGGCCCAGGGCCCCTGGATCGACGCCGGGGAAGGCCTGCCGTACCCTCGGGCGTTCCAACCCTGCCCCTAGGCCCCGGAGAAGGCATCCCCGTGAGCGAGATACGTCTGGACTACACCAACGCGATGGAGGCGGCCGTCGGGCCCCGGCACGGCCTGTCCGATGCCCTCCTGTCCTCCCTGGAAGGGGCCTCCCTCGAGCACCTCGAGAGCGTCCAGGCCCGTCGCGGAAAGGACCTGCGCTGGATGGACCTGCCGTACCAGGACGAGGTCATCGACTCGATCCTGAGCTTCACGGCTTCCGTTCGGGGCCAGTTCGAGAACGTGTGCGTCCTGGGGATCGGCGGATCGGCCCTGGGGCCCATCGCCCTGCATTCCGCCCTGAACAGCCCCTACCACAACCTGCAGCCGCCGGCCGGGACTCCGCGCCTTTTCGTGCTGGACAACGTGGATCCGGACTGGATCGGCGAGTTTCTCGACTCGATCGCCCCCGAGAAGACCCTCTACGTCTGCATCTCGAAGTCGGGGGGCACGGCCGAGACCATGAGTCAGTTCCTCATCTTCCGCCAGGCCCTGATCGAGCGCCTGGGCGAGAAGCAGCACCGCGACCACCTGGTCGTGACGACCGACGTGGAGAAGGGGGTCCTGCGGGAGATCGTTCGCCGGGAGAGCTACGCCTCCTTCGTCGTGCCCGACGGGGTCGGCGGCCGCTTCAGCGTGCTCTCTCCGGTGGGGCTGGTGCCCGCGGCCCTGGTCGGCATCGACGTCCGCGGCCTCCTGCAGGGGGCCGCGGCCATGGACGAGCGCTGCCGCCGAGCGGACTACCTGGAGAACCCGGCCCTGGTGCACGCGGCCCTGCAGTTCCTGATGCACACCGAACGGAACAAGCCCATGGCGGTGTGCTTCTCTTACAGCCACCGGCTGCGGGACATGGCCGACTGGTACGCCCAGCTGCTCGCCGAATCGATCGGCAAGCGCAAGAGTTTGGGCGGCGAGGACGTCTTCCGCGGCCCGACTCCCATTCGAGCCGTCGGCGTGACCGACCAGCACAGTCAGGTTCAGCTCTACGTGGAGGGCCCCTTCGACAAGTGGTTCACCCTTCTGTCCGTGGATGAACCGGACCACAGCGTCATGATTCCGACGGCCTACGAGGATCTCGAAGGTGTGCACTACCTCGGGGGACGCACGCTGAAGGAGTTGTTCCAGGCGGAGCGCGACGGGACGCGCATCGCTTTGACCGAGGCCAACCGGCCCAACGTCACCCTCTCGATGGAGAAGGTCAACGCCCACGCCATCGGACAGATGATCCAGTTGCTCGAGCTGTCGGTGGCCATCCAGGGCGAGCACTACCAGGTCGACGCCTTCGATCAGCCTGGGGTCGAGGCGGGGAAGGTGGCCGCCTACGCCCTCATGGGGCGTGCCGGCTACGAGGCTCGCAGGGCCGAAATCGAGGCGGCCAGCGCGGGAACGGCGCGGATCGTTTGAAATCCGAGGGCGAGTCGTCCGAAGAGACTGGCGGCATGGGTGCGCTCGACAAGCTACGCAAGGGGCCCCTGGGCAGGTTGCTCGGAAGGCCCTCGTCCTCCGAGGACGAGCCCGGGAGTCCGACCCTGGACGAGAGCGCGCCCGAACTTCTGGAGGCGCAAGACCTGGAAGGGGTCGAGGGAAGGCGGGGCCTGACCGGCTGGGTGGAGGCACGGGCCCATCGCGTCATGTCCAAGGTGTACGAGTCGCGAGCCGACGACGTCGAGCAGCGCGCCCGGCGCATCGTCAGCTCCGCCTACCAGGACAAGGCCGACGACCTGGAGGACCGAGCCGTGCGCGCCATGCGCCGAGCCATCCAGCTCGAGTCGGAACGCATCCAGTCCCTCATCGAGCACTCCGTGCGCGTCAAGCGCCGCGAGGTGCGCCTGTCCCTCTTCGTGCTCGTCGTCGCGGCCCTCGTCTACCTCGCCCTCTACTGGTTCACGAACCGGCCGGCATGAACGACCTGGTCGATCCCTACGTGTTCGTGCGTGCGATCTCGGTGCTCCTGGCCGGGCTGTGGACCGTGATGGGAGTCCTGCGCATCCTGCGCTTCGGTCGGCGCTGGGAACGGCGGCTCGGGCCGCTCGGCTTCTCGAAGCGCTGGCTACGCTGGCAGGTCACCCTGATCGTGGCCCGGGCCACGCTGTTCGATCCCGTCAACCTCGGGCTGACCTGCCTGCTCCTGGGTCTTTGGACCCTGCCGCGCTGATGGTCGGCGCAGAGCCCAGGGAAGGGGCGGTCGGCGTCCTGGTCATCAGCGGTTTTCTCGGTGCGGGCAAGACCACCCTGGTGAACCGGATCCTGTCGGAGCGCCACGGCGAGCGCATCGCCGTGGTCGTCAACGAGTTCGGCGACGTGCCCATCGACGGACGCCTGGTGGTTTCCGCGGATGACGAGATCGTCGAGCTCGCCAACGGCTGCATCTGCTGCACGGTACGAGGAGACTTGACCCGCTCTCTCTCGGCCCTCTTGAAGCGGCGTGCCCGGCGTCTGTTTCGCTCCGAGCCCTTCGAGCACATCCTGCTCGAGACCTCGGGTTTGGCCTCGCCCGGCCCCGTGGTGCAGACCCTCTTGATCGAGCCCGAGCTGGCGCGCCTGACGCGGCCCCTGGGGGTCGTCACCCTGGTGCACGCGGTCCAGGGACTCGAGCAGCTGGAGCGCCATCCCGAGGTCGCCGAACAGATCGGCTACGCGGACAGGCTGGTCTTGAACCACTCCGACCAGGTCCCTCCCGAGCGACTGGATGAACTCGAGGCGGTCCTGCGAGCGCGCAACGCCCTGGCCAGCGTGGAGCGCACGAGTCGCGCCGAGATCGCGATCGCCGACATCTTCGCCGCCAACCCGCGGGCCCCCGAACTCTGGAGCGAGCAGGAAGCCAAGGGGGCTCCCCACGGGCACACGGACGGTGTAACCACCTTTGTGCTCGAAAGCGACGGTCCCCTGGATCTGCACGCCTTGAAGATGTGGCTGCGCTTCCTCGCGACCAAGCGCGATCACGAGCTGTGGCGCTCGAAGGGGCTCTTGCACTGCAAGGGCGAAGCCAAGGCGGTGCTGGTGCAGTCCGTCTACCAGCACCTGGAGCTCGGGCCGTCCGAGGAAGAGGCTCCCAAGCGTTCCCAGCTGGTCTTGATCGGGCGCAAGCTGAATCGGGCCGAGCTCGAGCGCGGCTGGCAGGCGATCGGCGGGACCGGCTAGCTCACGCCAAGAGAAAACCTCTCAGGCCAGTTCATCGCTACTGGGGGAGCCCCTCAAGTGGACTTCGCCCTCGTTCCAAGGAGCAAGAACTCCTTGGTGCCGCAGTCATAGCCGCTGGCCCCGCCCAACTCCTACACGGTGCTCACTGAGCCTTCGGCGAGATCCTGGTCCCCGAGGCGGTTGCGAAAGCCGTCCGGGCCGGTACCAAGCCCCGGCCCGGATCAACGGACACCGAACCTAGCTAGGGAGCAAGAACCGTGTAGGTCTGTAAGTTCGATAGAGCCAGGTCGACGGAGAACTGCTCGTTGAACAGAGTCGACTGGGTTACCGGATGGGGAGTCTCGAGGAAAGGAGAGCTTCCGACACCAAAGGGAGCGATGTAGTTGCCTTGTGTGATGGCGACGTTGAAGTCGATCCAGAGAACTCCGGTGTAGGGCGAGACCGGCGTACCTGCGACTGACGTTCGTTTTGCCCGCGTGCCGGCAATATCGAGGTTGTTGTCGATGTACAAGGGCAAGACTGATGAAGAAATGCCTGCGAATGCTCTTTCGGTTGCCGAACCGATCCCCCAGTTGGGCAGCCAGATGTGATTCATCGAAGGGGCGGAGTCCGTTTGCTTCGTGAAGGCGCGGTAGCCAGCGTGCACGAACTGGCCCATCTCATCGGCACCCATGTCGGGGGCTCCGCCCTCGAGCCTGGGATTGCCGAACGCCTCGCAGTCGAACTTGAAGATGTCGTGGTAGACGAAAGACCCGCTCAGGGTCGAGATCTTGGCCTTGCCGGGGGTGTTGTTGCTCCATACCCATGTGTTGCCGGGGTAGAAGCCTGCATCCACCAAGGGGGCATCGTCGGGATTGAGCCGCAGATCGTGGTCGAAGAGAAGGCCAGGGGTGAGCACATCCTGGACGAAGAGGTTGGCGCTACCTCCGAAGTTGAAGATGTTCGGTGTGGGGGGCGTGCCAGGGCCGGGAATGGTCGGGTCCCAGACAACCGGGCCCGGAAGATTGCCCTGGTTCAGGAAAGCGACGGTCTCGCCGAAGGCAGGGATGGAGACGTCCAGAGCGTCGATTCCTTGGAGGTCATCGCCTGGGTTGGGGGCGTTGTCTAGCTCAAGCTGGTCCTTCATCAGGAGGTTCAACAGGCCTGGTTGGTTGACCCCGTAGCTCACTCCCCCGATCGCCGTCGAGGTTCGGTTTCGGATCCCGATGTTGTTCATACGGAAGGTACAGTGCACGATCTGAGGCCGGTGCTCGATGAACGCTCCACCCGGATCCACGAAAGGATCTGCGTCCAGGTCATCGATGCCGGCTCCGCCGGGAACGGACACGATGTCGATGGCCGCGACTTCGTGATCGGTGAGAAAGCAGTTCGATACCGTGGGGTTGGCAGCGAAACGCTCTGTCGTTGCGTTGTTTGTGATCTCGATTCCGACCGTGCCGGCCCGGATGTTGACGCCGTCGACGAAGACGTTGTCGAACGCGTTGGCCTGGCCGGCCATGAAGGAAAGCAGGATGATGGGGTCGTCCAGGCTTTCGATGATGGTGTCCAGGGCACCAGCACCCTGGATGGAGACGTTGCTCTTCATGAACAGGGTCGATGCCAGCTTGTAGCGACCCGGCTTGAGGTTGATGACGGTCGGTACCCCAGGATTGGCCACCGCTAGAGCCTTCCCGATCGTCTGGTAGGGCGCCGCAACGTGGCCACCACCGGTCGTGTCATTGCCGTTCTGAATGTCTACCCAGATCTCCTGGTACATGGGAGTTGGATTG
>JAUIEE010000262.1 GCA_030428965.1 bacterium
GAAGAGGGCGTGCTTCCAGAACACGTCGTGGATGTGGTTCTGCACCCGCAGGTTGCGAAACGTGTCCCCGGGAACGTCGGCCCCGCACAGGCTGCGCTGCCGGTCCACAACCTGGCTCTGGGCCTTCTGCCAGCCCCCCGACAGGTCGACCTGGTACTCCTCGGCCCGCCAGCCCGCCAGATACTCGGGACGGTAGGGAACCAGACCCCGGGTATCGAAGCCCCCCAGCTTGGCAGCGAGCTTGGGGGCCAGCCCGAGGGAGGCGTGGATCAAGAGATCGTCGTAGCTGTCGTCCCGCTTGCCCCAGGCCGGCCGCCAGCGCACCTTGCGCACGCGGCGCATCCGCATCGTCGGCTTGCCGTTGACCATGACCACGTAGGGCTGGTTCACGTAGTAGTAGGTGCCCGAGTCCGCCGACCAATCCGAGTGGACCTCGCAGTCGAAGGCCCAGAACGGGACGTAGATTCCCACCGCGTCGAAGTTGCGGGTCTTCTTCAGCTCCGTAGGCCGGAACCAGCGACCTTCGATCCAGTCCCGGAAGCGTTCCTTGACCTCGGCTTGGCTCACGTCCAGGGGCACGAGGGACTCGGGGCGCAGGGCGTTGCGGTTGGCTTCCTGGGAGAGCACGTTGGCGGACCCGCAGTAGACGCAGAGCTCCGAGGTGGAATGCTCGTCGAAGGTCACCCGCGCTCCACAGTTCTTGCACTTGGTCACGCGCACCTCGACCCCGAAGCCGCGCAGGGCGTCGCCCACGTCCTCGAGAGCGCGCTCCACCACCACCCCCTCGTCCCGGGGCACCGCAACCCGATGGCCACAGTACGCGCAGCCGAGGGAATCGACGGCCGGGTCCCAGGTCATGTTCGCGCCGCAGTTGTCGCACGGGAACTCCTTGCCCTCACGATCGGGCTCCCGGGGCTCGACCTCGGTCGAGGGTGCGGAGTTCTCGGGTTCTTCCATGGGGTTCCCTCCCTCGATTCTGGCGAATCCGTGAAGGGGTGCCTATCTTGAGCGTATTACGCGAACAGCCCCGGGTTCTTCACAGTCTTCTTTTCCCGGGATCTCCCTTTCAAGCGAGCGCAGGTACTAGCGATGGGTGTGATGGATTGGTTCAAGCGAGGCGTGGGCGAGATGATGATCGCCCGTCCGGACGACGCCAAGTCCCAGGTCGTCTGGAAGCACCCGGATCCCACGATCCCGATGAAGTCCCAGCTCACGGTCGAGGCCGATGAGAAGGCGGTCTTCTTCCGGGACGGCAAGGTCGTCGCCACGCTCGGCGCCGGGCGGCACACCCTGGACTCCACCAACCTGCCCTTCCTGTCGGACCTGATCGACACGTTCACGGGCGGGAACGTCTTCATCACCGAAGTGTTCTTCGTCAACGTGCGCGAGCACACCGGCGTCAAGTTCGGCGGACGCGTCGGACACGTCGAGGACCCCAAGAGCGGCGTCCCGGTGGAGTCCATGGTGCACGGAGAGTTCTCCTTTCGGGTGATCGACCCCGAGAAGCTCATCGTGGGCCTGGTGGGCATGGGCCGCGCCCAGTCCTACACCGTTCGCTCCTGGATGAAGGAACAGGTACTCAAGGTCGTACGCGACCGCATCGCCGAGCTACTCGTCAAGAACAAGTGGCCGCTCCTGGACGTCACCTCGGGCGCCTACACCGAGGAGATCGAGAAGGACGTTCTGGCCGGCCTGGACGAGCACGTCGAGAGCTACGGGATCGACATCGTGCGCCTGGGCAACTTCGTGATCGACATCGACGAAGAGGATGCCACCAACCTCAAGCGCCTCTACACGGACGCGGCCTACCTCAAGACCGTGGGCGGCGTCGACCGCTACCAGCAGTTCGCGGCCGGCAAGGCCATGATGGGTGCCGGCGAGGGCATGGCCAAGGGTGGCGGTGCCGGGGGCGAAGGAGGAGGCGGCGGTGCCGGGGGCCTGCTCGGCGGGGCCGGCCTGGGCGTCGGCTTCGGTCTGGCGCAGATGCTCGTGCGCGACCGGCAGGGTGGCGAGACCCTCGCTCCCGCCGTGGCCGGTGTCGTGTGCGGCAAGTGCGAGAGTCAGGTTCCCCCGGGAGCCTTCTGCAATCGCTGCGGCACCGAGCTCAAGGCCGAGGAGAAGAAGGCGGCCACCGAAGCCGGCTTCTGCACCTCCTGTGGAGCTCCCCTGGGCACCGACGCACGCTTCTGCGGCCAGTGCGGGACGAAGCGTGAGTAGCAGCGCTCGGTGAGCACCGAGCCGCAACCTGACAAGGAAGAACGCTTCCGCGCCCTGCAGGCCCACCCGGACTTCGAAGCTCTCCTGAACTTCGATCCGACGGCCCAGGGCGAGCTTCGCCCTGCCGAGCTCGGCTGCGGGCTGGCCTGGGGAGCGACGATCCTCGTCTTGGCCCTCGCCGTCTCCCTGGCGGGCTCGATGTTCTTCCCGCCTCTGGCCGTCGTTCCTCCGGTCCTCCTGTTCGTGGGCGCAGCGGCCCTGGTACAGCGTGTTCTTCGCTCCGGACGCAAGGCGCCCCTCGAAGCCACCGCGGCGCTCCTCGGCACCATCCGCGTGCAGCTGTCGGGCGATGGGCCCGCAGCCCGAACGAGCCACCTGGCAAGGCTCGACTTTCCCGACGGCACCTCGCGCGAGCTCGAAGTGGACGACGAGATCGCGGAAGGCCTGGTCGAGGGCCAAGTGGGCGTCGCCTACCTGCGGGGCCGAAGGGTCGTCGCCTTCCGCGCCGTCGAGCTCTAGCGGACTAGTCCTTCAGAAAGTCCGCCGATTCCTCGAAGAAGGTCTGCATCTCAGGATCATCGGGGCTGTTCTTCGCCAACCAGTCCTGAACGCGTTGCTTGTAGGCCCGCGAGAGCTTCTGCTCGCCGAGCTCCGCTTCGGCGCGGCTCAGAAACAGCCAGTTGAGCTCATCCCCTCGCGGAAGCAGGCGCTCCGATTCCAGGAGAGCGTCCACGCAGCCTTCGAGGTCTCCAGCGTAGTAGCGCACGACACCCAGGGTATTCCAGTGCCCCCCATTCTGCGGATCGAGGCGCACCGCCAGGTTGGCCGACTCCAGAGCTTGATCCATGTAGCCCGCATCGCCTCGCCTGTGGATGGCGACGCTCCAGGCAAAGTTGTTGAAGGTCTCGGAGTTCGCATGCCGCTCCAGGAGAACCTGGACGGCCTCGAGATCCTCTTCTCTCCCCATGGCAACGTGGCGCTCCACCAGATTCGCGATGAACTGGGCGGTGAACGGAAGATAGTCGTAGGCCCGCTGCTGGGTCTCGAGTGCGGCTTGGAGGTCTCCCCTTTGAGCCTGGAGACTCGAGATGGAGTGCAGGGACCACGGCACGAGCCACGGAGGCTCGCTGATGCGCGACGTCGCGCGGAAGAGCTCCAGCGCCTCTGCCCTGCGCCCGATGTGCTGCAACTGAGAGGCCCGGTGATAGAGGAAGGGCCCATGCCCCGGCCGTAGCTCCAGGCCGGCATCGAAGTGAGCCAGGGAGGTCGCATGCTCTCCCAGCTTCGAGTGCAGGCGGCCCAGGTAGTAGCGCACCGAGGCACTGCGGGGGTCCTTCGAGAGGGCGGCCCGGTAGTACCCCACGGCCTCGCGCATCTCGTCCGGATCCCCGGGGTTCATCTCAGGAGGCGTGAGCATGCGCCCGAGCCAGTAGTTCAGCTCGAAGCTGTCCGGGTGGAGATCGACCCCCGCCCGATAGACCTCGAGCGCCGTCTCGTCTTCGCCCAGCCGTTCGAAGGCCGCGGCCAAGAGGCCGATCGTGCGGGCCGGCTGATCGCGCAGATCGGTCTGGGCCAGGTAGCGCAGCTCCGAGAGCTCCCGGTTGGCGAGGGCTTCACGCAGGTCCGCCCGCAGGGGGTCAGGATCCACGCTGTGCGCCAGCTCGAGCAGGCGCAGGGCGCCCTCGCCATCGCGTCCCGCGCGGCGGGCCTCGGCCCAGGAATCGAGCACCAAGGCCACGTCGGCGCCCAGGTTGCGTTCGGTCAAGAGGCCTGCCGCCTGGTCGAGGCTGCCCTCATCGAGGTCGATCCCGTGGGATGCGAACACGGCCGCGTAGCGTTCCGCCAGCAGCTTGTCCGTGGCTCCACGCTCTCCCTCCTGGGGCTCGAAGGCCTCGTACAGCTCGTCGAGCAAGCGCTCGGTATCCTGCGCCAGCTCCTCGGTACGCCTGGACTCCTCGCGCGCGGCCTGCAGCTCCTGCAACACCCCTTGGATGCGAGCCTCCAGCTCCGGGCTCGCCCCTCCGCCATCGGCCAGGGCCTTGGCTCTCTCGGCCACGTCCAGGGCTTCGTCGTAGCGCTCGGCTCCTCTCAAGCGGGCAGCTTCGTTCAGCTCTCCCCCGATCTTCTCGTCCAGGGCACGCGCCTCTTCGGCCGCCAGACGTACCCGTTCCGCCTCGGCTCGCTCCCGGGTCGCGCGCTCGTTCTGGACCCAGAGCCAACCGCCTCCCGCCGCGATCACGACCCCGAGCACGGCCACGCCCAGGGCCGTGGTCAGCTGGCGCGATTTGCGCTCGGCCTGGGCCCGTACTCGGGCTTCCGCCGCTTCCACCTGGGCTGCCTGGGCGCGTTCCTCCACGGAGACGACGTACTCGTGGAGGCGCTCGGCCAGGACGGCCGCGTTGGCCGGTCGGGCTGCGGGCGCCGCCACGAGACACTGCTTGGTCAGCTTGACGAGCCCCGCATCGGCCGAGCAGGCGTCGAGCCTCTCGAGGGCCGCATCCAGCTCTCCCAGAGCCGCGGCGCTGATCACGATGTCCCGCTCCCCGACGTAGGGTGGCAAGCCCGTCAGGATCTCGCACAGGATCGCTCCCAGGGCAAAGACGTCCGAGCGCTCGTCGAGTCGGTCGACCTGGCCACTGGCCTGCTCCGGCGGCATGTAGGACGGGGTCCCCAGAATCGAACCGACCATGGACTCCGAACCGCTGCCCGAGCCGTCGCTGCGCACGGTCTCGAGGATGGTCAGGCTCGTGGTCTGGATATCGCGCGCACGCTTCTCGTCGGCGGTTCCTCCCCTCGAAAGGACCTTGGCCAGGCCCCAGTCCACGACCTGCACCTCGCCGAAGGCCCCCACCATGATGTTGGCCGGCTTCAGGTCGCGGTGGATGACGCCCCGGGAGTGAGCGTAGGCCATTGTCTGGCAGACCGACTCGAACACGTCGATCAACCTGCGACGATCGGCTTCGGGTCCCTCACGTTCGCTGAGCAAGGTAGCGAGCGTTCGCCCTTTCACCAGCTTCATCGTGAAGTAGGGCCGCTCGTCCGCCATCAGGCCCAGCTCGTACACCGGCACGATCCCCGGGTGCTGCAGCTGGCCACCGATCTGGGCTTCTTCCACGAAGCGCTGCACCACGTCATCCCGATCCGCCAGCCGCTTGTCCAGCACCTTGACCGCGACGTCTCGTCCGAGGTCGGTGTCGTGCCCCTTCAGGATGATGCCCATCCCGCCCCGGGCGATCTCCCCCAGGAACTGGTAGGTCCCGCGGCCTTCGGGGATGGAAAGCTTCTCCTTGGAGCTCGGATCGATCAGCGGCGAGGGCACACTGGCCGACTCCTCCTCACGCAAGGTGACCCGCGGCGCCTCCTCTCCGGTCTTCTTGGAGAGAAACTCGAGTACCGAGCGCCCGGCTCCGTCCTCGGGGGTATTGGAATCTTGCTGAGGAGTTTCACTCATGGAAGGACTTCGAGAGGGCGACCACTTGCTCTAGCGGAGTCTCTGGAACAACCCCGAGCTGCGCATGGCTCGGGCCAAGAGAGCTGTGCTCCAAACACGGCCTCCGACATTGCCGTGGCTCCCACGGGCGGGCCATGAACCATCGGCTTCTTGGTGGGCAAGAAGAAGCCCCGGCATTCCCCGACGCCAGGCGTTCCAAGGCTCCCTTCCTGCCTGATACATGGCGAGACACGCCCACAGGAACTCGTACGCGTCGGGGCAAGTGGCCGTCGGATCGGGCGGGCTCTCAGCCAGCGCCGTAAAGTGCTCCTGCAGCAGAGTTTCGTTGTCTTCCGCTTCGGTGTAAACGAGCCGCAGGAAGGCGACCTGTCCGGTCAAGTCGCTTCGACCAGGGGGGCACAGGCTCCGTGAAGCGTCGGACTCGCGTAGGCGCACACGCCCTCCGTTCGTGACCAGCTCCTCGTCCATCCAAGCCTGCACCGAGTCGAACAGCTCCTGTTCCACTTCGCACCCAATACCGAGGGCCATCTTCAGGCCCAGACCAGCCGCGGCAGTCGCCTGTCCCCAAGCCTGCTGCGGATGTCGCCGTTCCCGCAAGTAATCGACGGCCTTCTGCACAGCCACGGGAAGGTGAACGGACCCTCCGTAATTGACGGCCTCGGCCAAACACAACAAGGCCAGAGCGTGCTGATAGAGATGGTCAGCAGCGTCGGCGGCGCCGATACGCCCGGATTCGGGATCCTGGGCGGCAACCAACCAGTGAACCGCCCTGAGCACGGCCTCGCGATGGGGCCCCTTGTCCAGGCCCGAGCTCGTCAGAATCAGCGTCGAAGTCGTCTGAGCCGTAACGGCCACCTCGAAGCCGGGTTCGCCCCCATGGGCCGCTGCATCCCAGTGGCCCTCGCCTTCCTGGACGCCCACCAGCCAATCGATGGCCTTCTCGAAACCCTCCATGGCCTCCGGCGGGATATCGGGACCAAGTCGGATGCCGAACCTTCCGCTGTCCCACGCATCCGTGGAGTTCGGGATCGAGCGATTCAGGAAGAAGTCGAGCTCGAACGCAGACTCGAGCGACGTCTGTCCCTCAGGCCAGCGACGGGACAGCGGCCAGTCCAAGCCCCAGAAGACATCTCTCTCCCGCGTTACGAACCAGAACGTACGCCAACGTCGAAGGAAGGTCTGCGGGTCTTGGGGGTCCCACTCATATCCTTGGCCTCGGAACATGGACGACAAGACGAGGGAAGTTTCTTGGCCGAGTTCGAGGTCGGCTTTGCGCTCGAAGGTGAGCTCGGAAAGAGGATTCAACAGCGCGGGAAGGGCCTCACGTCCAAGCTCGACCAGGTCTGCTTGCGAACCTTGTCCAGAGCGCCAGGCTGCCACCATCGCTTGAGCCTCGGGCGCGACCTCGAGGGGTTGCCGCTCCATCGGGGGAGCCTGGGTCGGCGGTTTGAGTTTCCCGCGCTCGAGGCTCTGGGAGTAGCGCGCCGAGACCAGTTCGGGCTCGTAGGTGCCGTCGGAGTGAAACAGGTGCAGGTA